>JAYTXB010000804.1:0-15083 GCA_043743205.1 Schlesneria sp. | reverse complement strand
CGCCTTCCGCGAAACCGCCGCCTGTTCCATCATCTGATCTGCCATGACCGAGCACTCCTTTGCTGAATGACGGCCTAACGGTAATTTGTTTCACGCGTTACGTCAGCGCGACTTCTCGGATAGCCTCTGAGAGACGGACTTATGTCCACCGCTCGGAATGGCCTCCCTCCTGACCGCTTGATGTATCAGTCCGTGTTCGAGACGCTCTTCCAAGGAATCACGATGCCGAATGAAATGCCGCACTTCACGGAAGGGTCACGTCCCACACCGACAACTCGTAGGGGGCGGCAACTGTTTCTGATGTTTCTCGGGTTCGTCACGGTCTTCTATGGAGTCGTCTTGGGCTACCACCTGCTCGTCCCGAAACGAGAGACAACAGAACAGGATGCCCGTCGAGCGAACCTGCTCGAACAGTGTCGCGAGTTCTGTCTGGCGCATGGCCTCGTCCCGACCGGGCACATCGCCAACGATGCGAAGGCGTATCTGAGGTCCGAGAAATCGCGGCTGCTCGTCGAGCCTCTGCATGAGATTCTGGAGGCGAAATTCGAGTCGGTCGCCTCGCACGAGCATCCGTTGCTCGGCCAGAGTGCCCCCGACTTTGAACTGCCCGATGATCGCGAACAACCGGTCTCACTGAAGAGTCTGCTGAGCGAGGGGCCGGTCGTGGTCGTGTTCTATTACGGCTACCACTGCAATCATTGCGTCGGGCAGTTGTTCGGCTTGAACGAAGATTTGCCACGCTTCACGGAGCTGGGCACCCGCGTCGTCGCGATCAGCGCCGATCTGCCCGAACTCACGGCAAAGCGATTCGCCGAATACGGACGCTTCGAGTTTCCCGTTCTCGCTGACAAGGAGAATCGGGTCGCGGAACTGTACGGAACGTTCAAGCCCGAGCGTGAAGGGCAGGCTGAATTGCTGCTGCACGGAACGTTTGTTCTCGACGGAGAAGGGCAGGTGCTGTGGGCCAACACCGACAACAAGCCGTTCCTCGACAACAAGACGCTGTTGACTGTCATCGCAGATCGACACGGTTTGCTAATCCCGCGAGCAACCTCCTCAACAGAGGTCCAAGTGAGTCGATAATAGCTGAGTCTGCTTGGTTATGTCCGAAATCACTCCCACAGTCCGCCGCCGTCAAAGAAGGGTGCGAGTGCAAATCCGTGCTTTTGGGCCATCGTCCAGATTTCTTCGATGCGTTCAGGCACAATTTGGCCGCGTCCCTGCGAGAACGATTCAATTCTTTCTTCCAAAGCCAGCAAAGCTCCCTCCAACATGCAGCCGTTGACAATGTTGAGCAGAGGAAATTCGTTGAATGTAGTACGCAGGTCTGGTTGAAAATCCAGTTGCCCTCGAACGCACCCCATGCCGCCAAAAAACAGTCGCTGATCAGGATGGGTTTCTGCCGAATCGGCAAAGTTACGCGGATAACCCGCGTCGCAGATCAACGCATCCGGCTTGCAGAGCGACCGTGACAATGTGGGCCGTGAAAAACTGGCGGTGCAGACAACGACATCGGCCTGAGAGAGAAGCGTGTCGAGGTTCGTTGAAGACTCGACAATGGCATGCCCGGACTTCAACTCCAGCACCTGGTCGCCGAGTCGATGGGGATTACGGGCATTCAGAAGCAATCGCTGCGAGACCCGCGACAGATACCGCGCACAGCCGCTGCCCACGTCTCCGGTCGAGCCAATGATCAGCACATTGGACTGACTGAGCTGCCTGCCCGTTTGATAGACGGCCGTTTCAACTCCCTTGACGATGTAGGCGGCCGTCAATGTATTGCCGGTTGTGAACACTGTCGGCGAACTGTGGAGGCTGACTTTGCGGCTCTCCAATGCAATCGATGTAAATCCGCCCAACGCGGCAATTCGAGCACCAGCTCGATTCGCTTGTTCAGCGGCGTATCGCACCTTCTCCACCACCTGTTTGAAGTTGCCGTCCTCAAGCTGATCGGGCGTGATGAAGGTTTCGATGTAGATTCCTTGCGCAACCTTCCCCGATGGGTACGAATGGACCTTCAATCGCATGACTGTCCGTGGCGGTATCCAGGGTGCAATACTCCGCAGTTCGCTCTCCGGGACAGTTCCACGGTGAGAGTCTCGCATCTCGCGAAGGATCTTGAACAACTTGTCCCAGCGATCGACGTGGCCGATCAGGGCGAAGTCTACACCGGCAGATTGGCCACCCATTTCAATGTCTTTTCACCAGGAAGCCCCAAGCGATCCAGCGCTTGCAAGTAGAAGTTCAAGGCCCGTCCGCGAAGTGTGCCAATCTCCAGATGGACATGCTGCAACGACTGCTTCGCGCATTCGTTGCGGCACAAACCGCAATGCCCGCGCGAATCTTCTCGTGCGACCATTTCCGCCAGCACGGTCATGATGTCCTCGTGAACCTGCTCGACTTTGAGTTCAAATTCGTCCGGTGCGCGTGAGTACTCTCCCCGGAGAAAATCGAGGGCATGTTCCAGATGCTCTTGCTCCTCCGTGGCGATGACGCGAAACGTCTTTGCCAATGGGGCGTGGGCGACATCCGCGACAGTCAAGTAGGTCGAGACGGCGAAAGACTCCAGCATGATCTCCTGAATCAGCACACAGGCCGTTAAGTCTCCCTGTTCGACTCGGTCCAAGAACGCCATGCGAATCCGCTTCCAATAGGGGGCGTCAACATCGACGATCACTTCGACACCCAGTTCCGCAGCGGCCTGGCGAAACGCCAGCGCATGACATTTTTCATTCTCCGCGTGTTCCACCGCCTCGATCTTCTCATCGACCGAATCCACCATGCCGACCATCGATGCGAAATTCTGCATCCCGATCAATTCGCCTGTCACCGCCTGCGAGAGAATATCCGCGAAGACACTGCGGTATTCGGCGGTGAGTTCGACTGCGGACGAGTTCAAGTCGGTCATGCGGCCCCTCCGTCGTGGAATGGTGAGAACGTTCCGGCATCATCCGCAGTGCTAGCGGTTGAGCGTAAAATGCTTGTAATGAAACCCCGTATCATCCATGACGCCATATCCTCCCGAAGGCGTCATGAACTGCTTGACCGCGTCGTAATCCGGCAATTGACGGCCATCCAGGGCTTCGATCAGGCCCCCGAAAGCGCCGATCAAGTCAGCACCCCCTTTGAGGAATCCTGGCAGTCGTCCCGTCTTCAGCGATTGGAACAGCAAACGATTTTGATCTGGCGATTGATAGACCACCAAGCTGCACTGCTCGGGGAGATGTGCGGCAACTCGGAGGTAGTCGGGGGTTTCGGCGAGTCCTGGCCCCTGATGATTCAAGACCTTGTCCAGCAGTTCGATGTGAGTTGTCAGCATCACATGAGTCTTCGTCACCACCATCGTGACTTTTCCGACCGGCACCGGCGTGTCGTCGCTGATGGTCTGCTCTAACTCGGCACCGTAGTCAAACAGATAAATGGGATGCCCTTGTTTGGTCACGAACTTCGTGGCGTAAGGTCCCAAGAGTTGTGATTGGAGTACGCGGAGTGACTTTGCACCGGCTGGATCACACTCCCAAGCCAAGAGCGCACGCGGCACGAGAAATCCTCGACTCTCCGTCGAATCGGTCACAATTGTCAGTCGCTTGCGGAGATGCCAGACGGCCTCATATTCGCGTGGCAACAGAGTGCCATAGCTGAGCTTTAGCTGCGAGTGATCCAATGTAAACGAATAGTACCCAGTCACATCTTGCGGAACCCATGCCTCGGGTTTCAGCGACTGTGGCGGCATCATGAGAAATGGGGAGAGTAGAGGCTGACCATTGGTGCTGAACAGGAGATGGCAGAGAGTATCGAACGGACCTTGGGCGATCGAAAAAGAGAGACCGGCGGACTTGAGATTCCCGTCCCCTAAAATGAATTCCTTTTGCATACCCTCTTCAAAGAGCTGGGAATGTACACGCTCATAATCCATGAAGACCTCGAAGTCACCCGTGCCGCCGACTCTGTCACGAAATTCCTTGAGTCGAGGGTTCAGAGCAAATGAATCCTCTGGCTCGGTGCCGAGACGTGTAACCACTCGCTTGGCGGCTTCCGAATCCGACGCGCCATTGGAATCGGTTACACCAACCAGAACATCACTCTTCGTAACGGAAAGGAATCCATCACCAACCTTACCGATGCGCTGCATCTCATCCAGCATCGCTTGGATCATGTCGCGGCTTTCCGGCACGTCGGACATAAAAAAACCGACGGAAGGCTTCGCTGGTACACCGGGGGTTGCTGCCCTTGCAGGCTTCCTTTTCGTGGCCTTTGTGGCGAGTGTGGCTGGCCGGGCTTCTTTTCCAAGGGTCCACGCCTGCACGATCTGACCGGTGTGCGCAGCGCACAGATTGACGACATCAATTCCGGTTTGCTCACGAATTTGATTAACCGACTGTCCGCTCTTGCCCAGAAACTGCGACACGAACGGCTTCATCACAGGGGACTGACAGAGTTGAACTCCCCGCAGTTCGTTCAGACGACGCTTGAACGATCCGTAGTTGCTGACGTTCACGAAGAAGACCACATCGTCCGGGAGTGCGTATTCAAATGGTAGCAGCAGTGGCAACAGGGCGAGTCGCACCACAGACTTTTCGCCCGCTACGGGTGTCAACAGCCGTGCAGTCTCTTTGAAGCCGGGACGGATCGCCGTGAGCTTGACCCATTGCTCGCCATCCGGCCGTGGCACCAGCAACCATCCTCGACCGTCCGGGTGATGTACGATGTGCCCATCCCCCTGAACGCTTAACGTCGTGTCGGGCGAGCCGCCTTCAATCTCGTAAGTCGCCCACTCAACCGGTGGCACTTCCACACGATCCAGCGGTGGCAGCTCAAGTGTGGAGAGCAACGTCTTACCGGCCGTCACAGAAACTTTGGCTGCTTTGCCTTTGCCACCAGCAGGAACGACCACCCAATGACAGCCATCGCTGTCCAAAGTCACACCGGCCGTATCTGTCGCCGTGAGGCCGATTCCCTTCGGCAACCGCCCCACCTTGTAAACCGCCGCCGGGGGAGGAACGGCGATTCGAATTGTTTCCCCCTCTAGCGTGGGTGCCATTTCGAGGTCAACGAACGGAATCCCTCCCGCCGTGATTTGCAGGTGATGCCCGTTGAAGTTCGACACTTCAATGAAATGTGTATTCCCCGGCGGAAATTCGACATCGTCATAGCGAACCGTAAACGGCACCACGAGCTGTGGAAAGTCGAACACCAGCCTCACGGGAAATGTGAGGTCCAAGTTCTCGGCCCTGCCCGGCACCGGCTGCACCACACGCACGACATCGGCAAAGTTGGCCAAGCTGGCGATCAAAGTGAACTGCTGCGTGCCATTCGGTTTGGCGAACGTCACGATCCGTCGCTGACCACGCCCCTCGACGGTTGCTCCCGGTTCCGCAACCGTCAGCGCGGCTTCCGGTGGCAAAACGTTGACCGTGTATTCAAGTGGCTTCGGCACCAACGCCAACTTCACGGAGAACTGTCGATGAGCCGGATCGGGAACAAGGTTCTCCGTTTCGTAGCCGTCCAGTTGCAACGTTAGCTCGGAACAATCGGCCGACAGCTTCACTGTGAGGGGTGTTGTGCCGATCACATTCGAGTCGGCCAGCACCTGTGCGCCCGGAGGTGTCGTTACAATCGTGACCGTCCAGTGACGGGGCCACAGAACCCACAGGACGGCAGTGAAGACGAACAATGACACGCCGCCCACAACGAGGTGAAATCGGCGTTGTTGCCAAAACGTGCCTTCAGTGGTCATCATAAATTTCCCCGGTGCCTGAAATGAGCGGCAGCACTGGTTGGAGTCTTTATCGCCGAGCGACAACAAGCGAGCATGAGTCTGTTTGATTTCAGTGGGCGATTCAATCCCGACTGAAATCTGAAAGCGTAACAGTTGGCCGCGAGATGAGTCTTGCAAGTGTGTCAACATGCAGAGACCGATGGAGTTCCCTTTCAATGCCGACATTACGCCTGCTTGCGTTGCTGCTGGTGGCAGTCACCATCGGCTCCTTCGCTTGGGCCAGCCTCTGGTACTTCCGACAAGAGAAGAGCAATCGAAGAAAGTTCGTTTACAAGACCTCCATCTATCTCTGCATGGGAATTCATGGATGGGCCATTGCGGTTTCCAACGAGCCTCCACTCTGGAGTCTGATCGGTGGAATTGTGTTGATGCTGCTGATCCTCGCGGTTTTTTGGAGCGCTGTCGCCGCGCATGGTCCGGCGCGACCGGCGTTCGCCTTTGATCAGCACCAAGTGACACGGATCGTTCAAACCGGGCCGTATCGGTTCGTGCGTCATCCGTTCTACACGTCGTTTCTGCTCTCGCAGGCAGCGTCCGCGATGATTGCGGGGCAGCCCGTACTGCTGCTGACGATCCCTTGGCTCGCAGCCTTCTATGTTCAAGCGGCCAGAGAGGAAGAATCGTTCTTGCTGTCGAACGACCTCGCGGATGAATACCGCGCCTACTGCGCGCGCACAGGCCGATTTCTACCGCGACTTCCAAGAGTCCGGCAGGCGAGCAAGGGCGACTCTCCTTAAGCGGTCGGTGTGCGATGACCGCAGAGTGACAAGCTCCGAAAGTCTGACTCACCTTGACTGTCATCTCGCGGGGTAAGGTTGCCGTGTAAAGCACACCACTCTGCTCGGTTCGGCGGTCCAAAACTGAGCGGGTGACATCACCAAGCCGGAGCTTGGAAAAGGGAATCTCGCCGAATGCGTCAACATTCCCGATGAAACCCACATCATGCTGGAGCGCATTTCAAAATCGGCGAGGCCGGTCAATGTAGCCGTCTCGCTCCGTGACTGGAATCTTGGAGTTACGGAGAGGCCGTGATGAAAAAGGAGGCGGGTGTTCGATCAAAGTAGCCATCATCGCTCCGCGTGATGAGCCTTTCACGCAGCGGCCGCGCAGTGCGAAACCGCTCGCCAATGCCAAACCGCCCTGCCAGCTTCAACGCAAGCCGGACCGCGTTGGTGCTCACAACATGTCAGGGAGTCCAACTCGCAAGGCTCGTCACGCGGAGCGATGACGGCTACTTTGGGAGGAACTGGGTTCGGCTGGACTTGCCTCGGAGGGTCTGCTGCGTGATGGGACTCTGACGGCTTCAACTACGGAGATGATGTGATGCAACGACGACTGCTGTGTGTGGTGCTGCTGCTGGGAGTTGCTTCGATGGCGAAGGCTCACGATACTTGGGTGCAGACGAACACGAATGTGATCCGGGCGGGAGACTCTGTTCACGTCGATCTGATGCTGGGGAATCACGGCAACGACCATCGGGACTTCAAGCTGGCGAGCAAGACTTCGCTGACGGGTGCCTCGTTGAAGGTTCATGCTCCCAACAAGAAGACGTTCGATATGAAGGACCGACTGGTGGACATCGGCTACGCGCCGAAGGAGGGCTTCTGGACGACGAAGTTCGCCGCGACGGAACCCGGTTTGTATCTGGTCGCGCACACGGTCGATGCGATCGTGAATCACGGCCAACCGGCGCGAAGCGTGAAGAGCGGGAAGACGTTCTTCGTCGTTACGAAGTCGATGGAGAAGATTCCGCACGAACATCCCGGCTACGACAGGGTGCTCGGGCATCCGCTGGAGATCGTGGCCGATGCGAACACCGTCACACCGATGGGACCGGACGTGCCGATCCGCGTGAAGGTGCTGCTCAAGGGCCAGCCGCTCAAGGAGGCTCGCGTCAGCTTTATCCCGCGTGGCGTGACGCTGGCCGAGGGATTCGACTCGACCTACGAACAGAAGACCAACGAGAACGGACGCTGCTTCTTCACGCCCAAAGAGGGCAATTACTACCTCGTCGTGGTCCATCACAAGACGGAAGAGCAGGGGGAGGGCTACGATTCGACGAGTTACTCGGCGACGCTCACCGTCTTCGTGCCGGATGTGTGCCCGTGCTGTGGGGAGTGAGTTACCAAGTTCAGTCTCGTTGTCGTGCGCGAGTCGCCGCTGTTGTGCGCGGGTCTCCTCATTCTTGTCTTACCAAACACGCGAGCAAAGAGGAGACCTGCGGTCGAGGGTTTCGGCAGGGTCGGGAGACCCGCGCCGAACGGGGACTGGAGACTCGCGCCGAACGGGAGTTCTCGAACGTGGCAAACTCGTCGATCAGGCTCGACAGAAGTGAGGGTCGCAATCAGAATGCCCTCGCTCGCGACGGGCTGGCTGTCGCGGCGGTGATTTGATTGGTAAGGCCACCGGTTCCAGCACGCGTGGCCGAGTAGAGAGTTCCGAATTCATGACCACGCACGCCGATGCCGCCCACGTTGCCGCTTCCCTCGACCATGCTCCCGCCGCTTCGACTGCGGTTTTGGACAGTCAGCGGTTTGAGAAGTCGGAGCTGACGGAGTTCAGTGAATCGGATCGAACTGCCGGTGAACACGTCGGCATCTTGCTGGCGGTCCTGTTCTGCGTTTCGGTGGTGCTGTTTTCCAGCGTCGCCGTCTGGATGATGTACAACCAAGCCGAAGGCCACGACCCGCACGCGATCGCCGGCGCTGGCGAAGAACATCACTGAGTCACACTCGGTCGCACGGTGGATTTCGTAAACCGGCTATCCACTGGTGTGTCATCGAGTGGGATACCGCGTTCCCCCCTCGTTTTGTCGCTCTGATGACAAGGCTGTTCCGTCGGCGGAGTGGTGGGATGACGGTAGCGACCGCTGAGGCGACTGGCGTGAGTTCACTTCCCCAAACCAACCCGAAGCGTGAGCGAGTCCATTGAGCGACTCTCTCGCTCACGCTTTGGGTTGGTAAATTATTTCCTGACAGTCGCCTTACGACTCCAGCCGTTGCCGGGCGATGTCGGCCCACGGGCCGCGTTGGTCGAAGTCGAGATAGCGTCGCCAGTGAGTGGCGGCGGCTGCGCGTTGGCCGCTCCGCTCCAATAGCTCTGCTAGGTGGAAGTGGGCGTCGGGGTAATCGGGATGCAGGTCGAGGGCGACTCGAAACGCTTCCTGGGCCGCTGCGGTCTTGCCGGTCTCGGCGAGTAGGCAGCCGAGTTGCGTCCAGGCTTCGAGGTAATCGTGGTCCAGTTCGACGGCCATGTAGTATCGTTCGATCGCCGCATCGGGACGGCCTTCGCGATAAAGGACATCCGCCAGATGAAAGTGATGCGCGGGGTTGAGCGGTTCGTCGATGAGCGACAGCCGAAACGCTTCGATCGCCGCGTCGATCTCGTTCTCTTCGGCGAGCCGACAACCTTCGCGGAACCACTCGTCGGCCTTCCACTCGCGGCGGTTAATCGTGTTGCCGGATGAAGCGGCGACGAGGTCGGGCCGCATCGGGATCGTGGCGACGGCGTTGTCGTCCGGCGCGTCGCCAGTCGCTTCATTCTCGGGGCAGGGGAGGGCGGGTGGCTCAAAGTCGAAGACGCGCTGGCCGCTCGATGGCTCGACGAGTCCGGTCGCGTCGCGATAGAGGAACTGCTTGCCACGTGCCAACACCTCCAACTGTGCGAGCGGTCGATCGACGTTCGGCAGGATGGCGCGCAGCCGCTCCAGACCGGCGGCGAGGTCATCGAGACTCACACCCGATTGAGCCAACTCGGAGAGTCGTCTCGCGCCGGTCACTTCTTGGAAGTCGAAGTAGGGGAGTCGGTAAACCTTCTTCACCGCGCGAATCAGTCCGTCACGCTCCCAGCGGCGGATTTCGTGGACCGAAATGTTCAGAAGCTGGCTGAGCATCGCGGGGGTGTAAAGCTGTTGCTGCTTCCGTTCGTGCGGCGCGACCTCCAGCAGCGTGAGCCATTCCGATTCGGACAGGATGCGGACAGGCTCGCCCTTGTCGTGAAGCTGCCGCGCCTGTTCGAGTTTCACGGAGACTCGGCCATCCGCTTCGAGCGGCCAGCCTTCTTCACCGATTACCAGCAGCGAAGTCTGAAGGCTGACATGTTGCCCGGATGAACCGCCGTGCTGCTCGACAAGGTCCATCGCCTGGCGGTGTGTCATCGACGCGAGCGTGCCGGTGAAGGCGACGCGCTCCCCCTGCAAAACGGGCGAACTTTGGATCGGCATCGCATCAGAATCGGCCGGTGCGGTCATGGCATCTCGCGCGGTGAGTGGCAGGTGATTTGACGGGCAGAGTATAAACCAGTCGAGTACCTGCGAGTGAGTGCAGCATGGGTGAATATCCGACGGACATTAACTCATGAAACCGAGCGTCTACATCGAAACAACCGTCGTCAGCTACCTGACCGCTCGGCCACATCGCGATATCGTGGTGGCCGCGCACCAGCAATTGACGCGAGAGTGGTGGAACGGTGCTGCCGATCGTTATCAGTTGTTCGTTTCGGACTTGGTGTTATGGGAGGCGAGTCGGGGTGATGCGGTTGCTGCCGCTGAGCGATTGGTCGCCGTGGAATCGTTGCAACCGTTGGAGATCACCGGCGAAGACCAATTCCTTGCCAAACGGCTCGTGGAAGCGGCTGCAATTCCGGCGGCAGCGGCCGAAGACGCATTGCACATTGCGGTCGCTGCCGCGAATGGATGCGATTTTCTGGTGACTTGGAACTTTCGTCACATTGCCAACCCCGCGATGAAAACTCGCATTGCTGACGTTTGTCGAGCCGCTGGCTATGTTTCCCCCGTGATCTGTACGCCGGAAGAGTTGAAGGAGGGCCGCGATTATGTGGACTGACCCGATCGTTGAAGAGGTACGTCGTGTTCGGGATGCTCATGCCGCGATGTTCAACTACGACTTGGATGCAATCTACGCAGACATCAAAGCTCGGCAGGAATCCAGCGGTCGAACGTATGTTCGATTTCCTCGAAAGTCCCCCGTGAGTCAAGCATCGACTGATGTCAGTGCAACAGAATCGCGACCGATTCCTGAATTGAAGTCGTAAATCAACTTTGAGTTGAAGTCCTTCAAATAGAAGAAAGATGTCCCGTATGACAGCCCTGCAAACGAACGATCCCGCGTTGTGGGAAGCCCTGCAAGCTGAACGAGTCCGTCAGCATGATGGGCTAGAACTGATTGCTTCTGAAAACTACACGTCGGCCGCCGTGCTGGAGGCGGCGGGGACGATCCTCACCAACAAGTATGCCGAGGGCTATCCCGGTCGGCGTTATTACGGTGGTTGCGAGCATGTGGACACGATCGAGACGCTGGCCATTCAGCGGGCCAAGCAACTGTTCGGGGCGGAACACGCGAACGTGCAGCCTCATGCCGGGTCGCAGGCCAACATGGCGGTCTATCTGACGCTGATGAAGCCGGGCGACAGCTACCTCGCGATGAATCTGGCTCATGGTGGGCATCTCACGCACGGGCATCAGCTCAACTTTTCGGGGCAGCTTTACCAGCCGATTCCCTACGGCGTGCGCGAGTCCGATCATCGGATCGACTTCGATGAAGTGGCTCGGCTGGCGCGCGAGCACAAGCCGAAAATGATCCTTGCCGGGGCGAGTGCCTATCCGCGCGAGATCGATCACGCGAAGTTCGCCGAAATCGCGAACGAGGTCGGGGCGAAGTTGTGGGTTGATATGGCTCACTACGCGGGACTCGTGGCGGGCGGCGTCCACAACAGCCCCGTGCCGGTCGCCGACTTTGTGTCGAGCACCTCGCACAAAACACTGCGTGGCCCGCGATCAGGCTTTGTCCTCTGCAAGGAGCAATACGCGAAGGACCTCGACCGTTCGGTCTTTCCCGGCATGCAGGGCGGGCCGCTGATGCACGTCGTCGCTGCGAAAGCGGTTTGCTTTGCCGAGGCACTTCTGCCGTCGTTCAAGGTTTACGCTCAACAAATTGTCGCCAACGCGAAGACTCTGGCTGAGACTCTGATGAGCGGCGGGATCAAGCTCGCGAGCGGCGGGACCGACAACCACCTGATGCTGTGTGACGTGACGGCCATCGGCCTGACCGGCAAGATCGCCGAGAAGGCCCTCGACCACGCGGGGATCACGGTCAATAAGAACATGATCCCGTTCGATCAGCGTAAGGCCCTCGACCCGAGCGGCGTTCGCATCGGCACGGCAGCTCTCACTACGCGCGGCATGAAGCAGGACGAGATGAAGAAGGTGGGAGCGTGGATCCTGTCAGTGCTGCGTGCCCCGGAAGACGCCGCCGTCATCGAGCGTGTTCGTGGCGAAATCAAGTCGTTCTGCACTGCGTTTCCGGTGCCGGGCATTGTTTGATGGGCTGAGTACTTCGCGCCCTCGTTCCCGAGTACGCTTGGGAACGAGGGCCTTGGATTTGTGATGAGCCACACAAGTCCCTCAACGCCGAAACTCAGTCGCCCGCTGGAAGTGGCCGTGACGTTTACGAGCAGTGCGTGGTCGAGCGAGTAGGAACGATCGACAATCCGCCGCAGTCTTGCTACTCGCTCTTCGTGCTGCGTGAGTCGCGATGGCATCTCGTTCAGTATTTCGCGGCAGCCCAGCATCAGTCACTGCCGGAGATTATTCGCCAGTACCTCAACACGATTCATTGGCCGGATGCCCCTCATCGGCTCGACGCGGCTTCAACGCCCCGGTGAGGGACAGGCGGGAAGTCGTGGTCGCGTGGGCGATGCCGGTTGTGTCGATGGTGCTGTTATCGACGCGTGCAAACGTAGGAGTTCGTCACCGAGTGGCAATGTCGTGGCGAAAAGACAGCGACGTTTGGCAGCCGATGCTAGGTTCGCAACGGACGAGAGTTGCTGGAGGTCTTAAATCGAAAGCGATACGAGGCTGATGGCGAACCGTTTGGGCCAATGTGGATCGAAGTTCGATCGTCGCGAGAGTGCTGATTGACGGTGCGCTGCGACGGTGTGGTGGCGCTGGAATCGTCGCGACCACGTGAGAGGCTTCGGTCAGAAACGGATCTGAGGGGAAGTTATGTCGCTCGCTAATGCGCCATCGCACGCAGAGGAAGCCGTCGAGATCACGCTGATCGGGCGTGATGTCGATTTCGGTGGAGCTCCACCCGGACGAAAGCCGTCAGAATCACACGACTCATCGTTGGTTTCGCAGAGCAGGCCGTCGCTGCCTGAATCACTCGCGGCCACGCACACTCCCGATAAATTGAAGCCCGCCAACGGCAATCCCAAGGTAATCTGTCCGGGTACGGCCAACGAATTGTTGCAGTCGCGGTTGCAGGCGGTCTCGATCGTCTGCCTGATCTGTTTACTCGCCTTCTTTCTGCGAGCCATCTGCATTGATGAGCCGCTGATCGTGTTGATGCGCAGTGTTAGTCTCATCATCCCGCTCGGTTGCTTGGGGATGTTGGTCTCACCCGAAGTGCTTTCCCCTCATCAACTGCGCCGGATCGAGTTGATGCTGTTCGGGCCACTGTGTGCGCTGGTCGTGTTGCTTCAAGTCATCTTCTTGATGAAGGCCGTTGAGGCGGGAGACACTCCGCAGCAAGTGGCCGTGGTCTATTCGGGAACGTTGGGCCTCGCGGTATTGATGCTGGCTTACGGCATGTTGATGCCGAACGGTTGGCGACGCACGGCGCTGATGATGGTCCCGCCGGTGCTGTCTCCGACGCTCGCGATGATGATCGTCCGCATCTTGATGCCAGTGATGTCCGAAACGATTGACGTGATGCGCGGCATCGAGATTGCTGTCGCGTTGCTCGTGACGGGGGGGATCGCGACGTATGGCACACACGCGCTGTCCAATCTGCGGCGTGAAGTTCGCAAGGCCAAGCAACTCGGCCAGTACAGGCTGACCGTGGAGTTGGGGCAGGGGGGGATGGGCCAAGTGTTTCTGGGCGAGCATCAACTCTTGAAGCGACCGTGTGCGATCAAGGTCATTCAGCCGGAGCAGGTCGGCGATCCTGCCGCACTGAAGCGGTTCGAGCGAGAAGTTCGCAGTACGGCGCAGTTGTCTCACTGGAACACGATCGAAATTTTCGACTACGGTCACACCGATGATGGCACGTTCTATTACGTGATGGAGTATATGCGCGGGCTGAACTTGTTCGACTTGGTTCAACGCTACGGCGCGTTGCCGCCAGCGCGCGCAATTCACTTCCTCAGCCAGACCTGCTGGGCATTGCAGGAGGCACACAACCTCGGGCTAATTCACCGCGATCTCAAGCCCGCGAACATCTTCGCCGCGAAGCGTGGCGGCGTGTTCGACGTGACGAAGCTGTTCGACTTTGGTCTCGTCGTGCAGAGCAACGAATACGGCCATGTGATGAGTCGGCACGATCCCAACGCAACGACGCCGTTCGCCGGTTCGCCGCTCTATATGTCGCCCGAACAGGCTGCCGGTTTGAAGCTCGATGGACGGACAGATATCTACTCGTTGGGCGCCGTCGGCTATTACCTGCTCACCGGTCGTCCGCCGTTTGAAGGGAAGTCGGCTTGGCGCGTGATGCAGGCTCACGCTCGCGATCCGCTCACGCCGCCATCTCGCTGGAACAAAGCGATCCCGCTCGACCTCGAAGCCGTGTTGATCCGCTGCCTGTCCAAGGAACCCGATCAGCGTTTTGGCTCTCCTAAGGAAATGGCGGAAGCGTTGTCCAAGTGCCGCGATGCCGGTCACTGGGACTATGAACACGGGACGGCGTGGTGGAACGAGCGGGCGATGGAGATTGATCCGACTCTGTTGGACACGTGATGAGTTGGTTCGGCAGCCCGTTGAAAGTTGCTGACCCTAACGGACTTTGGGCATGCCGCAATTTCGCCGTCCCTCGCTCGCGTTTTTAGAAGTTGCTCACGTTGAGTCGCGAAGCGACGACAGCGAATAGTCTTGGGCGTCAGCCCAAGAATTCAATCGAGATTCGGGGATTCAGAGCCGCGGAGCAGCGGCAGATTCGAGACCCAGCACTGCTGCCGCTGCTTCGCGGCTCGACGCCCGCGTTGAATCCTTTCCTCGGGCTGACACCCGGGGCTATTTGCTGTCGTCGCTTCGCGACTCAAAGATATGTGAACTTCAAAACTCACGCCTTGGGTTACCTTTTTGATGGGCTGTTAGTCTTGCAAGATATTCAGTCCGCTGCCGACGATCGCATCGTTCATACTCCCCGAGCGAAAGCCGTCGAGGTCGAGCGTGACGTAGCGGAAGCCGAGCCGATGCAGTTCCGCGCGGAGTGTGTCTCGCAGAGCAGGGGCCAGCGCGCGAGAGATCGCTTCGGCGGGAAGCTCGATCCGCGCGAGATCGTTCGCCTCA
>JAYTXB010000803.1:0-4093 GCA_043743205.1 Schlesneria sp. | reverse complement strand
GGTTCACGAGGCCGTGTGGTCTCGACCAATATTTCCCGTGCCCTTTCAGGGCACAACGTTCTGGTGTTCGGTTTCCCAGGGCGGCGCTCACGGTGTTCGGTTTCCCAGGGCGGCGCTCACGGTGTTCGCTGGCCCTGGGCTGGTCTCCGAGGCCCCCTTGGGGCGAAGACGACTTCAATCTTCAAATAACGCAACTTCTAAACTCACGCTGCGGGTTACTAACCGCCGCGTGACTTCAAATAGCTCACTTCCGAAGGACCACTTCCGAGTCCTTCACGAGGAAGTCGTAGACCTCGATCACGTCCTTGTCGCGCAGGCGAATGCAGCCTCGTGACGCGGCCTTGCCGATGGAATCGGGGTCGATCGTGCCGTGGATGCCGTAGCTGTCGCCGAGATCGATCCAGCGTTCGCCGAGCGGGTTTTGAGGATCGTCGGAGGAGATGACTCGACCATCGGGGCCGGTGTATTGCGGGTTCTCGACTTTGTTCAGCACGCTGAACTTTCCAACGGGGGACGAGCCTTCTTTACCAATCCCAACATCGTAGCGTTTCACGTAATAACCCTGAAGATGGACGGTCAGTGAGTAGTCTTGCAGATCGACGATCGCGGCAAACGGTCCCTTCACGACCTTCAACTTCTGGCCCAACTGGATGCGGCGCGGCTCGGTCTTGTTCAGTCGCGCTAGGTACTCCCACGAGAGTTGGTACTTGTTGGCGATGACGCGCAATTGATCGTTGGCTTGGACCGTGTACGGTTCGACGAAATGCGGCTGTGGCTGGAAAAAAATGGATCGAGCTGACACGTCCAGACGCGGCTGTAACGCGGCGCGATGTTCTTTGTGATTCCAGTACAATTTTGACAGTGCGCGATGGGCGGCGAGAGTGTCACCACCCGCGATTTGGTCGTCGATGGCTTGCAGTTCGTCCGTGAGCACAGATCCAGACGCAGCGACGTTGGCGGTCGATTCGTCGAACTCACGATGCCCCGCTTGATGCACAACGATCAGTCGGCGTGAGGGGAACGAGCTTGAAGCACTTCGTTCGCGAGCGTCCTCATCAACCGGGATGTCTCGCGCGACTGGCCGCTCGCTGATTGCCAAATTCCCGGACGAAGCGGCGCGCGGCTTGGTGTGTGAGGCCGGAGCCAACTGCTCGTCGTCAGCAGGCTCGAATTGCTGCTCGAAGATCACGGGATCATCGGGCGTGACATCGGTAATCGCGATTTCCGTGGCGTCCGCCGTGGTTGAAGTTGCTCCGTTGGCGGTGTCGAGCTGACCGGTTCGAGCCGAACTGACCTCCACTGGGATCAAACCCGTCTTCCAAGCGAATCCACCACCCAAACCGACTCCAAACACCAGGAGGGTCAGGAGCGGCATCTGCCCAAATCGCAGCATGGCAATCGTCCGTGACAAGAGGGATTAACTGAGAACTCATTGTGACTTTGCACTGATTTGCCCAATCGATCGAATCAAGATCAATGACCGGCGCGAGTTTCTAGCAGAGACCGTCCGGCGCGACTATCTGAAGTCAGTTGCGAACTCGCCCGTGAAATCACGGACAGTCATTGCCCGTTGCTAATCATCTCCTTTTGTCGAGTGGGAACTGCCCAACGTGGACTGTGTCGGACGACGGGGCGAGGAAAGTCGCTCGCGTTGCTCCCGCAGTGGGAGTGCGAAAGCTATCATGCCACCCCGCTGACGGCTGACGTTTTCCGGTGATGAAGGATCGACTGAGACATGGCTGATTCCCGACTGGCTACTCCCCGAGTCTGTGTGCTACGCGCGCCCGGTACGAACTGCGATGGGGAGACCGCGCACGCCTTTGATATGTGTGGAGGCCATTCCGCTCGCGTCCACCTCTTCCGGCTGGTCGAACAGCCCGAGTTGCTCGACGAGTACCAAGTTCTCTGTATCCCCGGCGGGTTCAGTTATGGTGACGACATCGGATCGGGTGTCGTCTTCGCCAGCCAATTGCGAGGACATCTCGGAGACGCGATTCAGAAGTTTCTCGCGGCGGACAAACTGGTTCTCGGCATCTGCAACGGGTTTCAAACTCTGCTCAAGGCCGGCATCCTGCCAATGGGGGCTGGCGGATGGAACAATGCCGAGCAACAGGCTGCGGCAGATTCCACACTGACCTGGAACGACAACGGCAAGTACACCGCGCGTTGGGTTCATTGCAGAGTCACCTCGACGAATAACGTCTTCCTGCGCGGCATCGACGAGATCGACTTGCCAATCGCTCATGCGGAAGGCCGGGTCGTTGTGCGGGACAAATCGGTCATCGACCAGTGGCGCGAGCGAGGCCAGATTGCCCTCGAATACACCGCGTGGCCAACGACACACGCGGACGGAACCGTTGGCGGTACGGAACCTCATCCCGCCAACGAGCGTTACGCCGGGAATCCCAACGGTTCCACCGCCAACATCGCCGGGTTGAGTGATCCTACGGGACGAGTCTTCGGCCTCATGCCGCATCCTGAACGCTTCCTCTTCGGAACTCAACACCCGCATTGGACGCGACTCGGCCTGACGGGCGATGGCCTCGGCCGGAAGATGTTTCAGAACGCGGTCGATTACTTCGCGTAAGAATGTGAGCAGTCTAACCGCGTGGGCAACGCCCCACGCGTGAGTGAAGTCGAGCGTGTTTCTTCGATCGCCGCGCGGGGCGTTGCCCACGAGGATAAACAAGGCAAATGTCTCACTTGTGCCCGCTCAAGGTATCGACGAGCCCCGTTGTTTCAATCCGTTGCTTTGAATTGACGGATGGGGCGTCACTCGATCCCCACACCAAATCCTTCGTCTGCTGAGGAGCCTCTCCCCTCTGACCAACTCGAACGACCAGTTCCATTCACCGCGACCAACTGTGAAGACGCGTGATGGGGCGCGGGTTGTTGATGCGAGGCGGAGTCGCGACGACGAATGGTCTCTCCTGCCGAGAGAGTCACGGGGTACTGCTGCCCGCGGTCATGGTGGTCTGTGTCGTCGCTGAGTCGCGCGTAGTTGTCCTCACCGAAATCGTCGTAGCTGCTGAAATAGCCCGGCAACTTCGACCGCTCAATTTCTTCAGCGAAAGCGGCAATCACGCGCTGCTGGATGTTCTCGCGGCAGCTGGAGTTGATCGGGTGGGCGATATCGGCATAGAGCTTCGCGCGGCCGTCGTCTCCCTTGATCGCCCGGTCTTCGTAGAGGCGGGCGCCGCATTCGTTACAGAAGCGGGCGCGAACGTGATTCTTGGCGGAACATTTTGGGCAACGATCAGTCAACTTGCGACTGGGCATCGCGACGAACGAGCCTTTGGTTCCCTGAATGATCTTCAGGTCACGAATGACAAAGCTGCCGTCAAAGGTGATCGAGCAAAACGCCTGCAAGCGTTCGCTGGGATCGTCCATGAGTTTGATGCGAATCTCAGTGATTTCCACGGCTGTACTCCATAAGAACCGGTTGCGGGAAGAACAAATCCCAGTCTTGTGGCCTAGTTGAAATCTCACAGATGCAAACTCAATCGACCTCTTCAACGTCGCCACACTTCACGTCACGTTTGCCCGGATCACGGGCAACTTCGCACCGCTTGTACCCACGGAACGCCCGCCGCCCGCAGGCGACTCGCGATCCTCAAGGCATGGCAATGCGAAGCACAAATACCGAAATAAGCTGACCCGCTCCCGCTCATCTGATGGCCGATGACCGGGAGTCGTTCAAACAGACGACGCACGTGCCGCACGTCGCCGTTCAAGGACTCTGCGGGAGCCTGCAATCCGTTATGCAACCGTCGCGCCGTGTCACCAACATCATGGCGGGCAAGACTGTTGACGAAGCCATCTAACGTCGGTTGTCCGAAACGTGGCTGCTCGACACTGGATGGGTTTCCCGAAGTGGAGGCCCAGTTGCGAAAGACGGCAGGTGTCGAGAGACCACTCGCGGGCTTAGCCACAACAAAATGGAGACGCGTGGAACATCGCAGTGGCTCGAGCCGCTCGCCTCGGCCCGTGCAGCTGGCCAGCGGCGTGTCGGCCAGAAAGAACGCGACATCGCTACCGAGTTCACCGGCCAATGCGATCAGTTCCATGCGAGTGAGCTGGAGTTTCCAGAGTC
>JAYTXB010000802.1:0-4538 GCA_043743205.1 Schlesneria sp. | reverse complement strand
TCAAGATTACCGACTGCTGATTACCAATTCCGCAGGGTATTATCGATTTGATATCGGCGACATCGTGCGCTGTCGCGGTTTTCGAGGGCAGGCTCCCCTCCTTGAGTTCCGGCAGAAGAGTGATCGCGTCGGTGATCTCGAAGGTGAAAAACTCACGGAGCATCAAGTCGTTGAAGGGGCGCATCGCGCCGCACACAAAGTTGGCATCAACTTGGGGCTGATTACCGGAGTTCCACGGCGACGCTCTTCCGAGGAGCAACGCTACGACTTTCTGGCAGAGATCGGCGATCTACCAGATGCCATGATCGCAAGGCAGTTCCTGCGCCAACTGGACCAGGAGTTGGCAGAGCTTAATTTCCTCTGGCGTGCTCGCCGCAAGGAAGGCGTGATTGGCAAGCCGCGCCTGCTCCGGTTGCCCGTGCAGACGTGGGAAAGTTTCATGCGCAGCGAGACCGCACGCCGAGGCACCGGCGACTTCCAATACAAGCATCCTGGACTCGTGCAGGACGAGAGTTGGATTGGAAACTTCAGGCCCATCGACACAATCACCTTGGAATAACTCTCCCTACGCCTTGCCGGGAATACTTCATCTCACGCCACGGTGACCTTCGATTGCACATTGGCTTACATTAAAGTCACCAACGATATGCCTGATATTCTCCACCCCGCAGCTTTTGGACTTCCCCCGACAAGTATGGCTCCGAGCGGATTCCTAGCGGAGCCCGAACGGTGGTCCACCGACAATGTTCTGTTGACGGTTCGATCGAGTCTTTCGCCTCAAGAGCGAACTCAACTGGAAGAAGCAGCCTACACATACGGATCGACCCCCGAGACCTATGACGTGGCCTGTTCAAACGGATCGCTGCTGCGAACTCCTTGCGGGAATGGGTACGCCAACATCCATCCCGACGGGCGGTTCTGGCATATCCCCGGCGGGATGATTGCTCAGCACGATTTGAAACTACAGATGATTCAATGGCTCAAAGATATTTCTTTGACGCAACGTCGCACCATCGCCGTCTACTCCGTAGGTTCCGAGGATGTGGCTCAATATCGCGAGGCGGGCTTCGTGATCAACAAGTTTGGTGAGGAACCTGTGATCGATTTGGGCCAACTCAATTGGCAAGGTGGTTCGTTCGAGTGGGTTCGTCGGCAGACCAACTACTGTAAACGAGCCGGCTTGGAAGTCGCGGAAGTGTCGGACTCGGATGCGCAGCGGGATTTGTCTCGTGAACTCGACGAAATACATGCCGACGATCTGAGTGACCGAGTCTATTCGCAGCCTCTCAAGTTGCTGGAGGGGGAGTTTGATTCAAATATGCTTCTACGCCGCCGACTGTTCGTCGCCCGTCATCGCGAGACGAAACGAATTGAAGGCTTCATGGCCGCCAGCCCCATGGAAGGGGGCCGGGCCTGGTCCTTCGAGACTTACCGCAAACGCCGGACTGCTCCGCGCGGGACAATGCCATTTCTATTTCGAGAAGTGATTGACCGAATGCAGTCCGACGGGATCCAGCGTGTCTCATTGTGTCTGGTCCCCGGAAAGGGTGTGAAGCAGGACCGGACTGCTCATTCAGATGCAAAATTGCAATGGATATTGAGCCTTTGGTACAGCCATTTGAATCTCATTTTTAATACCGCAGGACAAGACTTCTTTAAAAGTCGTTTTAGGCCGCGTTACATTGACAGATACCTGTGCGTCGCCCCGCGTAACTCACTATTTTCTGCGGTGTCGTTTCTAAAGACATCTGGGGCGATCAGGCCGAACATGCGGAACTTTCTCTGGCGACTCATGCGCGGGCAGAAACACAGTTCTGGCCGAGAATGAGGATGCCGGCCCTCCACGCAGATTGACTTCCAGACATTCGAGGCTGCCTCGAATCGCGAGCAACTCTGCCACCCGGCGAACCACTCTTTTTATCCGAGGGACCTGACCTCTAATGAGATTCCCCGGTCGTCACTTCTGGGCGAGGTGTTTGTCGAACCAGTCGGCGAGGGTCACGGTGTCCTTGCCCATGTCGGGCCAGCCGTGGGCGGCTCCCTTTTTCACGACGAGTTCGGTGGGGACGCCCGCCTCTTTCAGTTTGGTGATGATGCTTTCGGCCTGTTGAATCGGGACCAGCAGGTCGGCGTCGCCGTGAATGATGAGCGTTGGCGGGTCGTCGTTGGTGACGTGGTTCACCGGCGAGATGGCTCGACCGATGGTGAGGATTCGTTCTTCATCGGTGACCGGGACGAAGGCGTTGGTGGCCTTGTCGAACTCGTGAAAGTCGAACGGGGCGCGGAAGTTTTTGAGGGTGCCTCGACCGAGAGCGTTCTCGCCCGGCTGGCCGTAGTTCAGGAAATCGGTCGGTGGAAAGAAACAGGCGACGGCCTGCACGCGGCTCGATAAACGATCCACCGGGTCTTTCGCATCGGGCGTGCCGAGCGTGCCCGCTGTTCCCTGCATCAGTGACAGATGGCCTCCCGCAGAACCTCCCGTGATGCCGATCCGGTTGGGGTCGATCTGATACTGCTCAGCCCGGCTGCGGATGAAACGAACCGCGCGGTGCATGTCCTCCACGACCTCGGGGATTGTGAACTTCGGTTGGCTACCATGCACGACGGCAAAAACGGTGTAGCCACGTTTCAAGTACTCGGCGACAGAACCGGCATTGACCGCTTCGTGAGCCGAATACCAGCCGCCACTCACGCACCAGACGATCGCCGCTCCATTGGCGTTCTGCTTCGGAGCGAACACGTCCAGCGTGAGTGCCGTTCCAAACTTGCGACCATAGATCACGTCCTCGGTGCGAGTGAACGCCTCTTCCGCAAGCACGGACTGCACGAAACAGTTCCAGCCGCACATCCCACCGAACAACACCAATACCAAACAACGCAACCGATTCATGAACGACACTCCTGGGCAGACAGAACATGGCCCGAAACAGATCGCAGTGTAAGCAGCCGCCGCCACGCATTCACTCAACACGGAGGAAACCTTCGGTCGTCCGTTTCTGGCGAGGTCAGATGACCTACGCAGCTCGGCGGTCAGGTGGCGCGAGCCGAACCATACCTCCGCGCTCCAAGTTCATTCGCGTTCCAAGCTCATTGCAGAACTTGGTCTGTCACGAACATGCAGCCCGGCGCGTGAGTGATCGCAAACGGTGGCCTCGTTTTCAAGAGGGCGGCTTGAGGTGTGACGCCGCAGGCCCAGAAAACGGGGAGTTCGTCTTCGTAGATCGGCACGGAGTCGCCGTAGTCAGGTCGGCTGATGTCCGTGATGCCGATCTGTTCCGGGAAGCCGATGTGAATCGGAGAGCCATGCGAACTGGTGAACTGCGAGGAGATCTCGACCGCGCGAATCGCATCGGCGGGCCTGAGCGGTCTCATCGACACGACCAGCGGCCCCGAGAACCGGCCAGCCGGTACGCACGGGATGCTGGTCCGAAACATCGGCACGTTGCGACCAAGTTCGATGTGTCGCACGGGAACTCGCGCGTGCAGCAGTGCCGCTTCAAATGAGAACGAACAGCCAATCAAAAAACTGACCAGATCGTCGCGCCAAAGGCTGCTCACGTCGGTCGGTTCATCGACAAGTTGCCCATCACGCCAGACACGGTACTTCGGCAAGTCGGTCCTTAAATCAACGTCACTCGCCACTCTGGACGGTTGCCAACTTCCCGGTTCTGTCACTGCAATCAAGGGACACGGACGAGGGTTCCGCTGGCAGAAGAGCAAGAAGTCGAACGCCCACTCGCGAGGCAGAATGACGAGGTTCGCCTGAGCATGGTTCGGGGCAAGGCCCGCCGTCGGCCCAGTCCACTCTCCTCGACGACACGTCAGCCGCACATCGAGTCCGGTCGCCAATCGCTCTCTGTCCGACATCGCCTGCACTCCTCTTGGCCGTTCCATGCAGGAGGAGTCTAACCACGAAACACACGAAAGGAAGCAGGGACAATTCACCACGGAACAGCACTGAAAAGACGGCCTGAATCAAGATTGTTCGTCCGGGCGATGTTACGCTCACAGAATGATCGACTTCGATGCACGCGCTTGCTTCTTCTCTTTGCTTCCGTGCGGTTCCGTGTTTTCCGTGGTGTACTCTCTTCCTCCACCGTCTGGAGCCGCCGCATGGAGACGATGAAAACCCTGTTCGACCTCCTGCCGCAGGTCGGTCGCCTCGAATGGATCGGTCTCCGTTCAACACGGCTGGGCGAGATCGCGATCGTCGATGAGGCCGTCCTCGTGGTCGAACGCGGTTTGCAGGGCGATCACAAGGTGACGGGCCGCGCGGGAACGAAGCGACAGGTGACTCTGATCCAGCACGAACACCTGATCGCCGTCGGCGGGATGCTGCACCGCGATCGAGTCCCTCCCGAACAAGTTCGCCGCAATCTCGTCGTCTCCGGAATCAACCTGCTCGCTCTCAAGGGCAAGCAGTTCCGAATCGGCGAGGCTCTGCTGGAATTCAGCGGCCCGTGCGAACCCTGCTCGCGTATGGAAGCCAATCTCGGCCCCGGCGGCTTCAACGCGATGCGCGGCCACGGCGGCATCAC
>JAYTXB010000801.1:0-1927 GCA_043743205.1 Schlesneria sp. | reverse complement strand
CAAACCGGGTTTCAAGCCTCAGCCTTTTGGTTGAACAACAGCATTGGAAGTTACAACAGCGGTCTTGGGACGGATTACGATCCCATACTGTCGGCTTTTCCAGGATACGATCGGTCGAAAATCCGTGCCTTCACCGGCATCCCCCTTCAAGGGGCGGATTCGGACGGTGATCTCCATCCTGGTGTCGTTCAGCCCTTTGACTTGTACTACCGACTCCGATTTGAGTCGCAGATCATGGGGACCAACCTCGACTGGTACGGCACGCCGATCTACGACCAACCGAGCATGATGATTCGCCCCATTGCAGGTGTTCGCTACATCAATCTCATCGAGCAGTTCGCGTTCAGTGGTGCCGATAGTGGATTGGGCTACAGCATCCAAGGAGCATCGTTGCAAGCCGGTGGAAATGCGGCATTACGTAGTGCTGTGGGTGGCCCCGTTGCGTTCGATCCACTGTTCTCCATCCCCAACGTGATGACTTCTCAACTGTTGTCGAGAACTCAGTCGCAACTGCTCGGGCCGGAGGCCGGACTCAGGCTCGACTTGGGGGGCGACTCGTTCAAGATTTGGACGCAGACGAAAGTGGGACTGTTAGGGAACAACGCCACTCGCAAGCTCAGTGGCAACAACATTGGTGATGCCTTCTATGCTCGGAATGGTCGAACGATTCCGATTATGCCTCGCGACGACATCGCGGCGACCTCGTTCGCCAGCCGGGATACGACCTCGTTCCTTTCCCCGATGTTTGAGCAGTCGATCTTCATGAAGACTCATGCGTTTGAGAATCTGCCGATCCTGAGAAATTCTTCCATCATGCGATCCGCCGAGTTCCAAGCGGGCTACACGTTCCTGGTGCTGGGGTCGGTCTATCGGCCGGCTCAAACGATCAACTGGCAAGCGTTCCCCGTGAACCCTCAGCTCCAAGATCGCCGCTCGACTTACACAAACGGAACGTTCAGCCTCGGTGTGGAGTGGTCTTACTGAGTTCGAGCCAAGCGATGGACTTGTTCACCTGTTCGTCACGAGTCTCCCGACCCCGACCAAAGGTCTCCTTGTCGAGTTCCAATGTTCGCTCTGATTGCGATGATGAAAAACAAACAGCCCGGCGAGAGACTTCTCGCCGGGCTGTTTTCGTTAATGCGATCAATCAAATTGCGAACGAACTACGTGGCTTCGGCACCTACGACAGCGAGTTCTTCGGTAATCGGCTCGACCGTCGATGGCTCAAAGTCGAGTTGCTTTTGGTCGGCCACTTCCTTCGCCCGCACGGTGATCGTGTTATGACCGACAAACGCTCCTTGAAGCAGGTTCTCGGAGAGCGGGTCTTCAACGTAGGTCTCGATAGCCCGACGCAATGGTCGCGCCCCGTACTCGGTCGCATTCCCCTTGCTGACGATGAACTGCTTCGCTTCGTCGGTCAGGATCAGGGCTAGACCCTTCTCGGCGAGGCGCTCACGCACCTTGGACAGTTCGATCTCCACGATCTGCTTCAGATGCTCTTCATTAAGTGAGCGGAACACGACAATTTCATCGAGACGACCAAGGAACTCCGGCTTGAACTCGCGTTCGAGTTCGTGCTGGAGCCGCTCCTTCATGCGGTCGTAGCTGGTGTCGTTGTCCTTGGGTGCGAAACCAAACTCGTTGTTGATCGCCAACGCACCGGCGTTGGTCGTCATGATGAGGACGGTGTTCTTGAAATCGACCTTGCGGCCGAAGCTGTCGGTCAGATGTCCCTCTTCCATGATCTGGAGGAGCATGTTGAAGACATCGGGGTGAGCCTTCTCGATTTCGTCGAGCAGGACCACGGCATAAGGTCGGCGGCGAATCTTTTCGGTGAGTTGACCACCTTCTTCGTAACCGACAAATCCCGGCGGGGCACCGATCAGTCGGCTGACGTTGTGCTTCTCCATGTACTCGCTCATGTCGA
>JAYTXB010000800.1:0-2359 GCA_043743205.1 Schlesneria sp. | reverse complement strand
CATGCGGCCGTCGCGGGGGTTGATTGCGAACTGCACGTTCGAGCCGCCCGTTTCGACGCCGATCTCACGCATGACGGCGATCGTGGCGTCGCGCATCCTCTGGTACTCTTTGTCAGACAGCGTCTGAGCAGGAGCGACTGTGATGGAGTCCCCCGTATGCACGCCCATCGGGTCGAAGTTCTCGATGGCACAGATGATGACGACGTTGTCCGCCGTGTCACGCATCACCTCCATCTCGTACTCTTTCCAACCGATGATGCTCTCGTCGAGGATCACTTCGCAGACGGGAGACAGCTCCAGACCTTTGCGAACTTTGTCCTCGAACTCATCGCGGTTGTAGGCAATGCCACCGCCGACTCCCCCGAGCGTAAAGCTGGCGCGAATGATGACTGGCAAACCGATCGCGTCGAGGGCGAGACGCGCCTCTTCGATGTTGTGAACGACCCTGCTCTTGCAGACCTCCAGCCCGATCTTGACCATCGCCTGCTTGAAAGAGTCGCGACCTTCCGCCTTCTGGATGACATCGACCTTGGCCCCGATCATCTCGACGCCAAACTTTTCGAGGACGCCGTGGCGGGCGAGGTCCATGCCGATGTTCAGGCCGGTCTGACCGCCGAGCGTCGGTAGGACGGCATCGGGCCGTTCGACCTCGATGATCTTTGCGACGTATTCCCACGTGATCGGTTCGATGTACGTCCGATCCGCCATCTCGGGATCGGTCATGATCGTGGCGGGGTTGGAATTGACCAACACGACCTGATAGCCCTCCTCGCGGAGAGCCTTGCAGGCTTGAACGCCGGAGTAATCGAACTCACAGGCTTGGCCAATGACAATGGGGCCGGAACCGATGATCAGAATCTTGCGGAGGTCGTCGCGGCGAGGCACGGCGGCGGTCCTTATGGCGGAGCGAAAGGCTTCCTAGGCGGGACGGATCAGCAGCCTCAACTCCTTGTTAAGACCCGATCCGCGCGAAACCGCCCAAGGCTAACAACCGCAACGCGAGATTCAAGCAAGGTTGGAATGTTCTTGGCGATGAGCCTGTTTTCTCGCACAAACTCGCAGCGTGAGCGGCGAATGCCAGTCGGATCGTTTACGATTCGGCTTTGTCACCCGATCACTCTCGTTGAACACGGCCTCCCGGAAACGGCTCGCTCGCCTCCGTTTCCGATGTCCTTCTGTGACCGCCTTCATCCGTGCTCCGGCCCTGCCATTCGTGCGATTCAATTCGGACTCAGAGCAGGAACCGCACGAATGGCAGGGCCGGAACACGGATAAAGGCGGGAAGCGAAGCCCCAATTGAGCTGCCAGCAAGCCGTAGATCATTAGAACGAACGCTCACCCTGACTTTCAAAGCCGTTCCGAGTAACAGTCCAAATCATGAAACTCACCTCGCTCATCGCTGAACTGCACGAACTGGAACCCGAGGAAAAACTCGAATGGCTCGTGGAGTTCGCGGACCAGTTGCCGGAACTTTCGCCGGACTTGGTGCGAGAACCATTTCCCGAGTCCTGCCGCGTCCAAGAGTGCCAGACGGCGGTCCATGTGTGGGCGCAGGTTGTGGACGGGCGAGTGCAGATTGAGGCGGATGTTCCTCGCAAATCGCCAACGGTCCGTGGATTGGTCGCGCTCCTCGTGGTCGGACTGCAAGGCGAATCGGTCTCCGTCGCATTGGCGTTGCCGGATGATTTGGTCTCGCACTGGGGATTGAGTGCCGTGCTGGGAATGACACGCCAGCAGGGTTTTCGTGGCGTTGTGGCACGTATCAAACGAGCGTTGCTGGACTCTGCCGGTTGAACCTTGACGAAAGGTTCCCGTTCTCAAGAAAACTCAAAAACTCATCTGCCATTCGCATTTTTTTCCTGTATGCTGCCGAACCAAATCCACGCCGCCTGCCGGTGAAACGGGGTTTGCCTGCCTGATGTCTCTCCCAACAATCCGTTCAAAAACTCGTAGGTTGCGGTCCTGAACCTTTTAACGGACCAAATCTCGTTCTCCTTACTTGAGTCGAGTAACGCTTGCCGTGGGTGAGCGAATGATCGGCTTAGTTAGTTTCTCCGTCACAGATGTGGCCCTCCCGATGGCTCAGACTCCGCTTTGTTAGCAGTCCGAACTCGTGAGACCGCCTGTTTGTTCCGGCCTGTTTGACCGCGTGAGATGGCTCCCGGTGTCGGTTCAATCTGAAAGGCAATGCTGTGGCGAACGTCTTGCAACGAAAGAAAACTCAGATGACGGAAACCCCAGAACGCCCCGTGCGCATTCTCCCCTCGACGGAGCTGCCGAGTTACACGTTTGTCCCCGGCTCTGATACGCCGCATCCCATTCGCGATCCGCGCGGACACAGCTATCAACGGAAGTCGCC
>JAYTXB010000799.1:0-1729 GCA_043743205.1 Schlesneria sp. | reverse complement strand
TCAACGAAGAAGACGGAAGACTTCGAGACGGCGGAGCTGTACGAGCAGATTGGCCGGTTGAAGATGGAGTTGGATTGGGTCAAAAAAAAAGCTGCCCAGTTCGGTGAGTGATCGGCGGAGTTGCGTGGAGCCGGAAGCTTGCGGGCTGAGCATTGTCCGACAATGCGAACTGCTGGGGTTGCCGCGCAGCACGTACTACTACGAGCTGGCCACCGAGAGCGACGAGAACCTGCAACTGATGCGTCGCATCGACGAGCAGTATTTGCAAACGCCGTTCTTTGGCAGTCGCCGGATGGCCGAGGAGCTCTCGACGACACGGCAACCGTTGAATCGCAAACGCGTGCAACGGCTGATGCGGATCATGGGCATTGCCGCGATTTATCCGCGGAAAAAGACCTCTTTGCCAGGGGCGGGCCATCGCGTGTATCCGTACTTGCTGCGCGGCTTGACCATCGACCGGCCCAATCAGGTGTGGTGCAGCGACATCACCTACATCCCACTGCGGCACGGCTTCATGTATCTCGCGGCGGTGCTGGATTGGCACAGCCGTTATGTGTTGAGTTGGCGTCTGTCGAACACGCTCGACACGGATTTCTGCGTCGCCGCGCTGCGTGAGGCGCTCCAATCGCACGGCCTTCCCGACATCTTCAACACGGACCAGGGAGCTCAATTCACCAGCCGCGAATTCACCTCGCTGCTGCTGGAGAATCAAGTCGCAATCAGTATGGATGGTCGCGGTCGCGCGTTGGATAACGTCTTCATCGAACGCTTGTGGTGGAGCCTGAAATACGAAGACATCTACCTCAAGGACTATCAGTCGGGAGCCGATCTTTATTGTGGCTTGGAACGGTACTTCGACTTCTACGATCACCGCCGCAAACACCAAGCCTTGGACTACCGGACGCCGCACGAAGTCTTCACCGCGAGCCTCCGAAATTCACACGGTCGTCAGACGCAACGGTCGAAACCAACCCGGCCAACTCTCTCTTAACCAGCGTCTCCCACTGTCCAACTCTTGGGGTCCACCGCAGTCAACATCGAGACGTAACCTGCTTGTTGTTCCTAGGCGCGGGTTATGCAGCGAGGAATTGTGTCTGATCCTGTAGCAAATTCAACGAATGGCGGAGTGCATCTCATGGACAATTTTCCGGATGCCGAGCAAAGCGAAATTACTGGCTTTTGGGGCGAGATTGCTCCTTGCGAGCATCTCGTTCAGATCTACGACTAATGACGATACCTTTCTGGATGCACTGGAAGGTTTCGTCGCCGGCGGACTTTGGGCGGGAGACGGGGTCATTGTGATCGCCACGCCATCGCATCGAAAGACTCTTGAAACGCGATTGTGGGCACGCGGGATCGACGTCGACGATGCGAGTTGGCAATTGCAATACATCGTTCGTGACGCACAAGCCACGCTTTCGGAGTTCCTGATCCAGGGATGGCCGAACGAAGAACTTTTTAATCAGTCCGTTCAGAACCTGCTCATGCTCGCCAGACAGAACGGCCGCCGTGTCCGGGCCTTCGGAGAGATGGTGGCTCTTCTTTGGGCGCAAAATCATCAAGCGGCAACCATTCGACTCGAACGTCTCTGGCATCAGTTCTGTCAGACAGAAAACTTTTCGCTGCTCTGTTCTTATCCAAAGGCCGGTTTCACTCAGGACGCAGCGGCCTCCATGCAGCAGATTTGCGAGACGCACACCCGAACCATCGAAATGCGTCGCTCCGAATG
>JAYTXB010000798.1:0-2648 GCA_043743205.1 Schlesneria sp. | reverse complement strand
ACCGCCGCCACGAATCCCGCGCTGTGCGATGGCTATCTGTGGCCCGCCGTCTTCGATGAACTGAAAGAGACCGACCCGATCCTGCCGCAGCTCATTCGGCGGTTGGCGAAGCCGCTGCCGGACGGCTTCGCGCGTGTCGCGTATCTCGACTGGACTAACCGGCTGACGCGCAAAGCCGCGATCACCAAGCATCCGTTCAACACGCCTGCCGGGATCGAGATTCTCCGCGCTTGGCTCATCAGTCGCGATGACGATGACTTTAGTTTCGCTCACAGCGCGACTGCGGCGATCCCGTTCCTGTCCGAGCCGGCGCGCGCGGAATTGCTCGCGTTGGCGCAAAACCATCCCGACATCGAAGTCCGTATGGAAGCGGCGTGGGCGGCCGCTCGACGCGGAGCTGCCGCCGGTCGCGAGTTCCTCGTGCGACAGTGCCTCGACTTCAAGACTTCGATGGCCGCTCGCAACTTTCTGATTGAACTCGATGCGGAAAAGAGCATCCCGCCGGAAGCCAACGAGCCGGGATTCCATGCCTTGGCAAAAATGTGCGAGTGGCTGCTGAGTCCATTGGGATACGGCCGCCAGCCCGACGAGATCAAGCTGCTCGACACACGCCACAGGCACTGGCCTCCGGCGCGAGAAAGCCGCACGCTCTGGCTGTTCGAGTACCGCTACCGCCCCGAAGACGAGGACGACTTGAATCGCGATGATGGCGACGCAACGGAGTTCGATGAGGTCGGGGTCGGCATGGTCGGCGGCATCACGCATTCGCTCACCGACGAGACCTCCCCTGACATGCCGATCGACGACATCTATGCCCTGCACTGCTGCTGGGAATTGGAGTTCAAGCTCGATCCTCGCGCCCCCGAAAAACGCACCGTCGAAGCGGGGCGAACACTCCTCGCGGCAGCCATCGACACGCCGGTTGATCCGCTGGAAGACTTCCCGTTTGACAACCCCGCGTGGGGCGAGTCGCCTCCCGTCGATGGCTCCGCCGAAGAGTCACTCGACGACCTCCCACATTAAGAGCGATCCAAGTGTCCCTCGTAGGATGGGCACTCTGGCCCGTCCGGCTGTTGGCTTGCTCGTTCACGTCACGGAAAAACAGGACGGGCCAGAGTGCCCATCCTCCAAGCTGCGAGTTCCCTCATTCTGGATTCACCGCCGTGTCCTTTCGCCGCTACATCCTCGCCTCCCGTTCGCCGCGCCGCTTGGAGCTGTTGCAACAGATCGTTCATCCCGAGTTGATTGCCGTTCAACCTCCCGCGTCATCGGCAGAGCAAGGCTTCGACGATTGCCGTGACCTCGCGTCGATCCGCGATCGCTTGCAAGCGATCGCGCGGCACAAGGCCGAACAGGTCCGCGAGGCCCTCAATGTCGCAGAGGCCGCGCTCTACGAACGTCCCCGCACGCTCATCATTGCTGCTGACACCACCGTCATTGCCAACGAAGCCGATGGGCCGCCAATCGTTCTCGGCCAACCGCCCGAAGACGATGACTCCGCGCCGCTCGACTGGCGCAAGCCAGACTGGCGCGAAGTCGTCAGCGACTGGTTTCGTCGGTACTACGCCGGTCGAACACACATCGCCGCGACGGCCGTTCACGTCGTGACACCCGACGGACGCAGTGCAGAACGGCTGGTCGAAACGCGAGTTACCTTTCGCCCCGATGTCGAGCGCTGGTTGAACTGGTACCTGCTGACCGGCGAACCACGCGGCAAAGCAGGCGGCTACGCGCTGCAAGGCGCGGGGAGTGTCTTCATCGACCAAGTCTCAGGCAGCCTGAGTAACGTCGTCGGCCTGCCACTCGAAACACTCCTTGAACTCTTCGCTGAAGTCGAACTGCGCTGATACCGATCTTTAAAGCCGTAGAGCCGCCTGCTCTACGTTTTTCAACAGGCTTTTAACCGACCATCACGCCGCGTGCCTGCAACTGCGGGATCAGGCTGGCAGTGTCCGTGAAGACTTCTGCGTCGATCCCGTACTGCCGTGCGGCCGTGACATACGCCGGAATGTCGTCGGTGTAGAAGCTGTCAGCCGGATCGCACTCGATCACTCGCAAGGCCGCTTCGTAAATCGGGGCGTCCGGCTTCATTGCTCCCGCGTGACACGAAAGCACGAAGTCGTCGAACGGCTGCAACACGTCGAACCGATCCCGCACGAACTCGAAGTGCCAGATCGTCGTGTTCGACAGCAAGACGAGTCGGTGCCCGCGTCGCTTCAGTTGCGCGAGGATCGGTTGCAGAGACTCATTCGGAGTGAAGATGTCGGCCGACGCGACGGCCAGTTGACGAGTGTCGAGCATCATTCCGACCGCCTCTTCAAACCGCGACTGGAACTCGACGGGAGTCACGTGCCCACGCTCGAAGTCCCACTGCAAGCCACTGTCGATCAACAGTCGCCTCACATCAGGACCGCTCCGGCCACACAGCTCTCCCATCTGCCGACACATCCGGTCATGACAGAACGTGACGAGGACGTTGCCCATGTCAAAGAGAAAAGTCTGGATCACAGGGAGGCTCACGGCAGTAAGGACCGGCGCATCAACTACTGGCGGTATCAATCTGATGACCTAGGTGAGCCGGGTGCCGTGAGGCCCCGGGTTCTTCGCTTAGACGTCCGGGGCCTCACGGCACCCGGCTCACCAAACTC
>JAYTXB010000797.1:0-2790 GCA_043743205.1 Schlesneria sp. | reverse complement strand
TTCTTCGTCGTGGACGGCTCGGGTTTGGGCTGCTCAGCCGGATCGGCCGGTTGCTTCTCGCCAGTGGCATCGCTCGGAGATTTCCCCGGCTGTGGTTTTTTGCCAGGCTGCTTGTCACCCGGTTTGTCTGAGGGTGAATCGTTCGGCGACGACGAAGCCTCGTCCGGTTGCTTATCGCCGGGCATCGGTTTGTCTTTGGAATCGCGTTGCGGGTCTTGGCCTGGCTGAGGAGTTGGCTTCGTTTTGGAATCGGACTGAGGCTTGGGCGGTCCCTGTTCTGGATCTTTCTTGGGCGGTTGCTTGGCATCGGGTGAGTCGGGACCAGGCTCGCGCGGAGCCTGCGGGGCTGGTTCACCGGGCTGCTTGTCGTCGTTCTTTTTGGCAGGAGGCGACGCGGGGTCTTTCTTCTCAACGTTGCCCGGTCGCTTGTCGTCTGTGTTCTTGTCCGAAGACGGCTTGTCGGAAGTCTTCTTGTCCGGCGTGGAAGCTTCGTCGGGCTTCGGAGTCTTGTTGGAGTCATTGTTCTTGGGAGCATCTTCCTTCGGCGTGTCGGTGTTCTTAGGCCCCTTATTGTCGTTCTGCTTCGACGCCGCTTCCTCGGGTTTTGGAGACTCCTTCGAGCCGAGGCCGTTCTTTTCGGGATCGTTCGGTTTGGCAGACGGCTCACCGGGCTTAGTCTTGTCTGTGTCTTTCTTGTCCGTGTTCGTTTTCTCTGGTGAGGACGGCTTGACCTTCGGGTCATTCGACTTGGGCATCGGCTCCTGCGAGTCCTTGCCGACGCCGGTCTCGTCCTTGGGTGTGGCTTCGTTGGAGGAAGGGTTCTTTTTGGATGGCTTCTCTGAGGACGCGTCCTTGTTCTTGGGATCATTCGGTTTTACTGGCGACTGCTCGTCCTTGTCGTCTCCGGGCTTCGAGTCGGGTGAACCGGGTTCTGGCTTGGGTTGTTCGTCCTTGGGCTTTGGCTCCCGCGTGGCCTTCGAGTCGTGGGCTGGATCGTCTTTCTTGGAGGCGTTCTGCTGCTCGTCGTCGCGCGGCTTCAGCTTGTTGATGAGTTTTTCCAGTACCTGCTCGTCGTCGGCTCCATCGGGACTGAGCGGCGTGGGTGGCTCGGTCTTGTTCGAGTTGGCTTTGCTGTTCGAGTCCTTTTGCTTCGAGCTGTCGCCACTGGTCTTCGTGTCGTCCTTGTTCTGCTTCGTGCCATCCTTGTTTGAGTTCTGATCCTTGCCATCAGCGGTTCCTAGCGACTTGGTGTCGGCCGCTGGATCGCGCGGAGACTTCTCGTTGGGCTTGTTGTCTTTCGGCGGGTTGTTCCCCTGACCATCGGCTCCCGGCTGGCCATCCTTGCCGGGCGTGTTGTCTTTCGAGGGTTGAGCGTTCTCCTGCGGCATGGGGTCGCGCTCACGGGCCACCGGTTCGCGCGGCATTGGCTCACGAGAGGGCTGTTCGTTCGGCTTCGGCTCGCGTGGCGGATCGCTCGCGCCGACTTCTTCTTGAGGTGGCTGATTGGGGCTACCGTCGCCGTTCTGTTCCTGCGGAGCTTCGGCCAAGCGTTGATCGCGCTGCTTCTGATCTTCGGCCAGTATCTGACGCGCCGCCTTGTCGCTGATGGGATCGACAATCGTCACCTTCAGACGCGGGGTGTTCTTGCGGTTGGAACGAGGCTGCTTGTTGTCAAAGGCTTCGACCCAGAACTCGATCACGTCGCCGGTTCGCAGCGTGAGTCGATCCAACACGAGATCGTGTTTGAGCAACGCGCGCGGCTGCTTGGTGTCCGAGAGCGAGTCCTTGAGAATCGACTGTCCCGCTTTCTCGACATGCAGGTTGATGTGACTCAGTTCAAAGTCGGGATCGCGGGCTTGAATCAACAGCGGGATGGTCGCGTTGGCGGGAGCTTCCAAGTCGCGAACCGGCTCCAACAGCGCGATCTCCGGCGGCAAATCGGGACGGATCGAGATGCCGTAGACAATCGGAGCGGGGTCTTCGGCACCGGTCACCGTCCTGCATTGGATGCGGTAATGCTTCGAGTACGACGTGCCATCCGAACGAAACGCGAGCGTCCAGGTCGCGTCGAGGTGCCGTCCGTCGCCCGCGACCGTCATTGGCAAATCATCGCCAGTGGGCGCGGCGGTCGGTTCGTCCAAGAACTGGATCGTGGCCGACTTCACCGGGACGTTCGTGTGCGCGGTCAGCGTCACTTTCACTCCCTCCCACGAGTCGATCTGACCACCGGGCTGCTCGGTCGGCTCAAGCTTCATATAGCCGGGGAAGGTGAGTCTCACTTTGTCGGGAGTCGCTGATGGCGGCTGCTCGACCGTGATGTGGAAGGCTTTCGACTCGGCGTCCCCTGCGCGCACGACATACGTCGTGTCTTGCAGCAACCCCTGACCGGTTTCACCAACCAGCATCCCCTTGAATCGCGTTTGCCCTTCGGCGTCGGCTCGCAGTTCGACTGGCTCGTCACGGAACTTGCCATCGCTGGTCGTGAAGTGGACGAAGACTTTCTCGGGGATCAGACCGCCGAGGTCCGCGATGATCTCGACACGCGCGTTGGCGGTGCGTGCAACGACGGTCACATCGCCGGGGAGGACGTTCAAGATTTCGGTACTGGTCGAAAGGGCGAGGTCCGAGGTGGGGAGCAGACCGCGCCAGATCGAGTTTGAGATGTCTTTCGGCGAGAAGAGCGCGTAGAGACAGAACATCACGATCACCGCCAGCAGCACCGAAGCGGTTCTCATCAGCGGCCGATGGTCGATGGCTTGAGTCACGTCGATCTGTTGCAACTGCACGGCG
>JAYTXB010000796.1:0-4304 GCA_043743205.1 Schlesneria sp. | reverse complement strand
CGTGAGGCCCCGGGTTCTGGAATCTGGCTGAGAACCCGGGGCCTCACGGCACCCGGCTCGCCTCGTTTCGACTTCCGTCGGAATCGTCAACGAAAGACATCTCAAACCCGGTGTGCTGAAGTCGCTCCCTTCTTCACGCTCCCAACGGATACTTTGAAACGACGAGAAGGACTCTCATGACTGATCTGGCCAGCGAATACGACGTGATTGTGGTGGGAACCGGTCCCGGTGGCGAAGGGGCGGCGATGCAGGCCGTCAAGCACGGTAAGTCGGTCGTGGTGATCGAACGCGAACCGGCTGTCGGTGGCAGTTGCACTCACAAAGGGACGATCCCGAGCAAGGCCTTGCGGTACGCGATCTTTCAGATGACCGAGGTCAACAACAATGTCCTGTTCCGCGAACATGGCATCACCGCCAACTTCATGGTCCCCGATCTGCGTCGGCGAGCGAAAACCGTGATCGAAGCGCAGGTCAAGATGCGCACCGCCTTCTATGACCGCAACGACATCCCGATCGTGCGCGGTGTCGCGCGGTTCCTCGATCCGCACACGATTGAAGCGGTCGAGGCCGACGGGTCACGCTCGGTGGTGCGAGGCAAATACATCGTCCTCGCCACGGGATCGCGTCCCTACCGACCGACCGGAATCGACTTCGGCCATCCGCGCATTTTCGACAGTGACACGATCCTGAATCTCGACTTGAACGCCAAGTCGATCACCATCGTCGGCGCGGGCGTGATCGGTTGCGAGTACGCATCGATGTTTCGCAACCTCGAAATCAAAGTGAACCTCATCAACAACCGCGATCGGTTGCTCGACTTCCTTGATGAAGAGATCGTCGATGCGCTCAGTTATCACCTGCGCGAGCGCGGCGTCATCATCCGACATCGTGAAGAGACCGACCGGATCGAAGCGTCCGACGATGGGGTGGTGCTGCATCTCAAATCGGGCAAGCAACTCAAGACGGATGCCCTGCTGTGGGCGGCCGGTCGCACGGGAAACACCGATGGACTTGGCTTGGAAGAGATCGGAGTGAATCCAGATCAGCGCGGCAACATCCCCGTCAACCAGCACATGCAGACCATCGTCCCAAATATCTATGCGGCCGGTGACGTGATCGGCCCTCCCGCGCTGGCCAGCGCCGCGTACAACCAAGGCCGCTATGCCGCCAGCCATTTGCTCTGCGTGCTGGCGGAAGCCAACGGCGAGCTAGCAACCGAAAGCGACTGCGGCCCCGCTCCGTCACTCGACATTCCCGCCGGGATCTACACCAGCCCCGAGATCAGTTCGATCGGTAAGACCGAACGCGAACTGACGGAAGGCAAGATTCCCTATGAAGTCGGTCACGCTCACTTCAAGAGTATTGCTCGCGCCCAGATCACCGGGCAAACGACCGGCATGCTGAAGCTCCTCTTTCACCGCGAGACCATGGAAATCCTCGGCATTCACTGCTTCGGGGCCAACGCCAGCGAGATCATTCACATCGGCCAAGCCATCATGGCTCAACCCAAACCGCACAACACGCTGATGTACTTCATCAACACGACCTTCAACTACCCGACGATGGCCGAGGCATACCGAGTCGCCGCGCTCAATGGCTACAACCGCCTGTTCTGAAAATGTCCGGCGCTCGAAGTTCACCTCAGAACCAGGCGATGGCCCTGCCTCATATACCTCGCGCGGTCACGAATGAGGCCTTGGCGAGCCGCACGCCGTAAGGCTGCGGGTTCTTGATCGCCGCGGGAAACCCGCAGCCTTACGGCATGCGGCTCGCCTAAAACACATCACTCGTCGCCGCGTGAGGTATAGATGAGACGATGGAGGCTCTCGGGTTGAGTCGGTATGTTGGCGAGGGTTTGTTCGCCGTGACTTGCTTTACCCCTTTGAGAGGCTCCGTTCATGAATCGCGCTTTGTTCAACATCGGTCTGTGTGTTGGTCTCTGTTTGAGTTCCACGTTGTGCGCGCCGGAGATGTCTCTGGCTGGATCGGGCGACGGACGACTCGACATTTACTTCATCGACGTGGAGGGAGGAGCGGCCACGTTGCTTGTGACTCCGGCGGGCGAATCGCTGCTGATTGACTCGGGCTATCCCGACAATGGCGGTCGCGATCGGGACCGCATTCTTGACGTGATCAAGAACGTGGCGAAGTTGGAGCGACTCGATCATGCCTCGGTGTCGCACTGGCATCTCGATCACTTCGGCAACCACGCCGCCTTGGCAGACAAAATCAAGATCGGCACGTTCTGGGATCGAGGCATCCCCGAATCGCTGGCCGAGGACAACAAGTTCGGCGAACGGATCGCGCTCTACCGTGCGGCGTCTCAAAACCAGAGTAAAGCTCTGAAGGCGGGTGACTCATTCACGATCGAATCTGCCTCGCAACCGCTTCAAATCAAGGTCGTGACGGCCAGCGGCGAAGTCATCGCGAACGAAGGCCCCGTCAATCCGTTCGCCGCGCAGCACAAGCCACAGGCCGACGATCCGACCGACAACGCGAAGAGCGTCAGCCTGCTCTTCACGTTCGGCAAGTTCCGATTCCTGACCTGCGGCGATCTAACCTGGAACACCGAAGCCAAGTTGATGATGCCGAACAACCCGGTCGGCCAAGTGGACCTTTTCATGGTCACGCATCACGGTCTGAACGTGAGCAACAATCCGGTGATGGTTCTCGCTCTCGACCCGCATGTCACCGTGACTTGCAACGGCCCGACCAAGGGAGGCGCGCCGGAGACCATCGCCACGTTGAAGCAGGTCAAGTCGCTTCAAGCGATGTACCAACTCCATCGCAACGTGAAGCTCGCCGACAACGAACAGGCGGCTTCTGAAAACATCGCCAACGCCGCCGAGACCGCCAACTGCAAAGGGGTCTGGATCAAAGCCTCGGTCGCCAAAGACGGTGCCAGCTACACGGTGCAAGTCGGCGCGAACGGCAAGCCACGCGAGTTCCTGGCTCGATAAGTATCGGAGCATCAATCTGATGATCGAGGTGAGCCGGGTGCCGTGAGGCCCCGGGTTCTTCGTCGAAATGTCCAGGGCCTCACGGCACCCGGCTCACCAATTCAGGACAGTTTTTGATGCGATGGTCCTTGGGCCATTCTCTCCGCAACACAGGTCGATTCGCTCGCACGTGCTAGGAAGTCGATGCCACTTTTGATCGGGATGGACGAGGCGGGACTCGGACCGAACTTGGGGCCGTTTGTGGTGGCGGCTTCGGTTTGGGAAGTCCCTGCTCCGGCGAGTGGCTTCGATTTTTGGACGGCCTTTGAATCGGTGCTGACTCGTGTGCCGAGTTCCTGCGACCCGCGATTGCACGTCGCCGACTCGAAGCAAGTCTTTCAACCGGGACGGGGGATCGCGGCTCTCGAACGCGGCGTTTGGTCGGCGTTGCGGTTGTGTGAGGTGAGGGCCAACACGTTTCGAGACCTCTGCTCCGAGTTAGCTGGTCCCGAAAACGCGCGGCGATTGCCAACTTCAAAGCCACCGACCCGATCGTTGTTCGATGACGAAGAACTTGCGGCGGCGGGAGTCGTAGAACTGAACGACAACGATGAGCCGCCGTGGTACGAATCGAAGAGCCTCGCGCTGCCAGTCGAGTCGGGGGACATCAGCCTTGTCGCACCGTGGCGGTGCGTCTGCGAACAGCTCGGCGTGAAGCTCGTGGCCATCCGTGCGGAAGTTGTCGAGCCGAGCCGCTTCAACCGGCTCGTGCGTCAGTACGACAACAAGGCGGCCGCGACATCGCATATCGCCATGAACTTGCTGCGCGGCATCTGGCATCCCGACGATGAGGTCGAGGCTCTCGTCGTGGCCGACAAACATGGAGGCCGCAATCGTTACGAGCCGTTACTGGCCGAAGCGTTTGACGGCGCTAAGGTCCACGTGGATGAAGAAGGAGCCGCGCAGAGCCGCTATCGCGTCGGCCGTGGTGAACTGCGGTTTCAGCCCCGCGCCGAAGAACATGGGCCGGTGGCACTCGCCTCCATGACGGCGAAGTATCTGCGCGAGTTGGCCATGCACCAGTTCAATGCCTTTTGGCGTCAACATCTTCCGAGCCTCAAGCCGACACAGGGCTATCCGCTCGACGCCAAACGGTTCCGCTCCGAAATCGCCGAGACCCAGCGTCAGCTCGAAATCACCGACGACGTTCTCTGGCGCGAACGATGAGGATTTTCAGTGAGTCCGCGGCTGCTGACCGCTCCTCGGTTATACCTCGCGCGGCGACGAGTGATGTGTTTTAGGCGAGCCGCATGCCGTAAGGCTGCGGGTTTCCTGCGGCGATCAAGAACCCGCAGCCTTACGGCG
>JAYTXB010000795.1:0-8950 GCA_043743205.1 Schlesneria sp. | reverse complement strand
GTTGCGTGGGGCGAGTTCGGTCGCACGCCACGCATCAATCCCAAGACCGGTGGCCGCGACCACTGGCCTCAAGTCGGCCCGGCGCTCATTGCCGGAGGTGGCCTGCGCGGTGGCCAGACCATCGGAGCGACAGACCGCACGGCCAGTCTCGCCGTCTCTCGCCCGGTCTCCTACAAAGATATCTTCGCCACGATCTACCACCACCTTGGCATCGACCCGCACCGCACGGCGTTGGTCGATCCGCAAGGCCGCCCGCAACACCTGCTCGACGAAGGCCATGTCATCCGTGAGTTGCTCTGACGTTCAACATCTGGTGTCCCCAGTCATCGAGACTCAAGCCGGACAGGCTTGCGAGCAACGTCTGGAGTCAGCACCATTCTGCCGAACCCGTTAGGCTCATGAGCCCGATTTGGCTCACCAACATTGTGGCTCCCGTTCCATTCCTCTCGCTCTGCTAAGAAAGTCCCCCATGACGACGTTTGATTCACGACGCGACTTCCTCAAGACCACGACGGCTGCGGCGGCGGGAGCAGTCCTGCCTTATTGGGCGTGGTCTCCCAGCACGATGGCTCAGGAGACGAAGTCTCCCAACGAGCGGCCGCGTGTCGGCTGTATCGGGAACGGCGGTATGGGGCGCGGCGACGGCGGCTCGGTGAAGCGATATGGCGACATCATCGCCAACTGTGATGTCGACCGGTCACACGCCGAGAAATTCAACAAGGAGATCGCGGGAGGGAAATCGGAGGTCTACGAGAACTATCAGAAGCTGCTGGACCGGAAGGATATCGACCTCGTCACGATCAGCACGCCGGATCATTGGCATACGCGGATCGCACTGGCCGCGCTGCGAGCCGGCAAGGATGTTCACTGTCAGAAGCCGCTCACATTGACTATTGATGAAGGCAAGTTGTTGTGCAAGGTCGTCAAAGAAACAGGGCGCGTCTTTCAAGTCGGCACTCAGCAACGCAGTGAGAACAACAACATGTTTCTCAAGGCGGTCGCCATCTGCCAAGAGGGGCGGCTCGGCAAGATTCAGAAAGTGACGTGTGCGATCGGCGGTTCTCCGCGCGCAGGCACGTTTCAGAAAGAGACTCCACCAGAAGGACTCAACTGGGACATGTGGCTCGGTCAGGCTCCGCTGGTCGATTACATCAAGCAGCGCTGCCACAACGATTTTCGCTGGTGGTACGAGTACTCGGGCGGCAAGCTGACCGACTGGGGTGCGCATCACGTTGATATCGGACAGTGGGGGATCGGCATGGCGGAATCCGGCCCGCAATCGTTGGAGGTCGTCGCCGTCGATCATCCAGTGGCTTATGAGAAGGGCTGGCCGATGAAGGATGACACGTTCAATGCGGCCGTCAGTTTTGACTTGAAAGTGATGTTCGCGAACGGGGTTGAAATGCGGATCCGCGACGATGCGAAGGATCTCGGTTTCGACAACGGCGTCATGTTCGAGGGCGAGAAAGGCCGCATCTTCGTGAACCGTGGGAAGCTGACCGGCCAAGCCGTGGATGACTTGAAGGACAATCCGATCTCCGACGAGGTCCTCATTAAGCTTCGCAAGGGAAAGCGGCTCGACAACCACATGGCCAACTTCATCGAATGCTGCCGCGATCGCTCGATCCCAGTCTCGGATGTCTGGTCGCATCATCGCATTCTGACGACATGCCATCTCGCCAACATCGCGATGCGTCTCGGCCGAACCATCCAATGGAATCCCGAAACCGAACAAGTGATCGGGGACGACGAAGCGAATCAGTGGCAAGGCCGAGAACAGCGGAAGGGCTACGAAGTGGTGTAACACCCTCCTTCCGTCCCCACCCACACTCCTGGATGCAGGCTGCCGATGAGTTGGCTTCGTTTTGACTACGGATTGCTGGCGATGACGTTGATCGTGATCGGGCTTGATCACGGTCACGTCATGGCCGAGATTCCCGCCGTTGCGCCAGCCTTATCTTCGCCTCAGACTCAGGCCGAATCGGTGGTAGCCAAGATGGCTGTCGTCCAGATACCGGGTGCGGAGTTCTTCGAGCGTCAGGTGCGACCGCTGTTTGTACAGCACTGCTATTCGTGTCATGCGAAAGGGCAGAAGAAGGGTGGCCTCAGCTTGGCCGATCGGGCTGCGCTGCTGGCCGGGGGCGAAAGCGGAGCGGTCATCGCGCTGGAGAAGCCGGACGATAGTTTGCTCATCGCGGCCGTGGAGCATCGCGGCGGGATGGCGATGCCGCCCAATGGCAAATTGTCCGACGGTGAGATTGCCGCGTTGAGGAAGTGGATTGAACTCGGTGCCCCGTGGCCCGAGTCGGCGAACAAAGGGAGCGGCATTCGCGCGAGTGGTTCGATCACGGACGAGGACCGTCAGTTCTGGTCGTTCCAGCCGGTCAAGGATGTCGCGCCGCCCGTCGTCAAGAATGGAGCGTGGTCGCGGCGACCGCTCGATCAGTTTGTGATGGCTCAGCTCGAAGCGAACGGCTTGTCGCCGGTGGATGAGGTCGACAAGCGGACGTTCATCCGCCGAGCTTCGTTCGATCTGATCGGCCTGCCGCCGACACCCGATGAGTTCGCAGCGTTCGTTGCCGACGAGAGTCCGCTCGCTCACGAACGGCTGATCAACCGACTGCTCGAATCGCCGCACTATGGCGAGCGGTGGGCGAGGCACTGGCTGGATGTCGCGCGCTACGGTGAGGATCAGGCTCACACGTTTCAGGCGCGCATGTACCCGAGCGGCTATCGCTATCGAGACTGGGTCGTGGCGGCCTTCAACTCCGACCTGCCGTACAACCAATTCGTCATCGAACAGATCGCGGGAGACCTGCTGCCCGAGGATGCCCCCGTAGGATGGGCTCCCAGCCCGTCCGCCTCTTCCTCTTCTTCATCACCACAAACACCGGGTTCCTCGCAACAAAAGACGGACGGCCTGGGAGGCCATCCTACGAATGTGAATCGGCGGCTGGAGCGGCTTCCCGCGCTGGGGTATCTCGCGCTCGGACCGGTCTACTACAAGGACGCCGGGTGCGCGGGTAAGGCGGAGTCGGACGAAGTCGATGACCGAATCGACACGCTCTGTCGTGGGTTCCTCGGCCTGACGGTGTCGTGTGCGCGGTGTCACGATCACAAGTTCGACCCGATCCAGACGACCGACTACTACGCGCTGGCCGGAGTTTTCGCGAGTACTCAGTACCGCGAAGCGCCGCTCGCGCCGGACGACATCGTGCAGAAGTACGACGCGCAGGCCGAGGCCATCAAGGGACACGAGAAGCGTCTCGCGGAGGCTCAAGCCACGGAAGCTCGCAAGCTGGGTGAGTCGCTCGCGCCGCAGATCGCACAGTACGTCGTCGCCGCCTGGAAACTCCAGCAGCGAGGCGATCAGAATGCGAACGATCTGGCCAAGCGACTCGCCGATGAGACGGGGTTGCACCGGTTTCTGATCGAACGCTGGCAGCAGTTCCTCACTTCGGACCTGCTGAAGCCGCGAAGCTATCTGGCCCGACTCAAGGCATTGAATGACGAGCCGCCGAAGAATGAGTCCGCCTCCGGTCCCGCAGTCGATGTGCCCGCCGATGCCGATACGGTGGTTCCTGTGGCGACGAAGGTCGAGCACTTCGGAATCGCCTTGCAGCAGCAGTTCCTCGCCGCGCTGGCGGCTCGCGATGAGTTGGAGGCGGCTCACGAGAAGCGGCTGGCTGAAGCAGTCGATGGCGAGAAGAGCAAGCTCCAAAAACCGAAGCTCGACGCGGCTCAGGCCGAACTGTTGAAGGACATTCTCACCGACAACAAAGGCCCGCTGGCACTGCCGAGGGATCGCGTGGACAAGCTGCTGTCCGAGGATCGCAAGGCGGCTTTGGCCTCGATTCAACAGGAGATCGATCTCGCGAAGAAGGAGTTGGGGCCGAAGTATCCCGTCGCACACAGCCTCACCGACGGCAAGGCGACGAACACGAAAGTCCATCTGCGCGGCAACCACAAGGAACTGGGAGACGAAGTGCCGCGAAGGTTTCTCGCGATCCTCAGCCCCGCCGAACCTCAGCCGTTTCAACAGGGAAGTGGTCGGTTGGAGTTGGCCCGCGCGATCGCCGATCCCGCCAATCCGCTGACCGCGCGCGTGATGGTCAATCGCGTCTGGCAGCATCATTTCGGACGTGGGCTGGTCGGCACGCCGAGTAACTTCGGTCTGCTGGGCGAACGACCGACGCATCCCGAACTGCTCGATCATCTCGCCGCGAAGTTCGTCGCGTCCGGCTGGTCGCTCAAGCAGCTTCATCGCGAGATCATGCTGTCGGCAACGTATCGATTGGCGTCGCAGGTTGATGGTCGAGGGTTGACGGTTGATGGTCAGAGGAAGACTCCCGACCGAACCGATGTCTCTTCACCCTCAACCTTCAACCGTCAACTCTCAACCACGCTCGATCCCGACAACCGCCTGCTGTGGCGACAGAATCGCAGACGGCTCGACATCGAAGCCTGGCGGGATTCGATGCTGGCGGTCAGCGGGAACCTCGACCGGGCGCTGGGTGGTGCGGCGGTGAACCTCAACGACGCGGGCAATCGTCGGCGCACGCTGTATGCCTCGATCAGCCGCCACGAATTGAACGGGACTCTGCGTCTGTTCGACTTCCCCGATCCGAACCTGACTAGTGAGCGGCGAGTTAGTACAACGGTCCCGATGCAGCAGTTGTTCGTCCTGAACAGCGACTTCCTTACCCGACAAGCCAAGTCGCTTTCCAGCCGTCTCGCCAACGAAGCTTCTTCCGACGACAAGGGCCGGATCGAACGAGCCTACTCGATCCTCTTCCAACGTCCCCCGACTGAGGCCGAAGTCCGCATCGGCCTCAGTTACCTGCAAGCCCCGCTGCCCGACAACGTTCCCGCATCTGAAGTGAAATTCACCGCGTGGGAGCAGTACACCCAGGCACTCTTGGGGACGAACGAGTTTGCGTTTGTTGACTGATTACAATTGAAACCTTCAACAGACAGACCTCTCTGATCGCGTGTAGTTTTCGGTCATCGAGATATCGCAATGTCACTTGGGTTTGAGGTTCGGCTACTTGATGCGGGCCAGAATTGGCAACAGATTTGTGTCCACGTTCGACCATTGCTTGGTGAGTCGCCAGCGCGGTGTCGTACTCTTGTCGAAGCGGGAAATCTCGTCGTCGCTCATTGCTTGTACCGTGGCGCTGCAGAAAAGTTGGCAGAAGAGATTCGAGCGGCCGGGGCATCAGTAGCGGTTGCGATTTGCAGTTGTGGGTGCAGTGACGGCCCTGACCATTGAGATGCAATCCCGTCGGGATAAGAGGCACAACCTTTTTGTTGATTGAAGCAGATTGTAATTTGAGTCGTTCGACGCTTTGGAGCAGTACGATGATTGATGAAAATGTAATTCCTCGCCGTCAGTTGTTGACTCGCATAGGCGGCGGTTTCGGAATGCTCGGCTTGGCGAGCGTGATGTCTGAGGGAGGTCTGCTCGGAAGCAACGCCTTCGCGGCCGGGTCACGATCAGACAATCCACTCGCTCCGAAGGCTCCGCACTTCGCGCCCAAGGCGAAGCGGGTCATCTTCCTGTTCATGAACGGCGGGCCGTCGCACGTTGATACGTTTGATCCGAAGCCGGATCTCGCCAAGTATGCCGGGCAGCAGCCAGAGGAATTGACGAAGAACTATCAGCGGTCGGTTGGAAAACTGTTCCCGTCGCCGTTCAGGTTTGCGAAGCACGGCCAGAGCGGGATCGATGTCAGCGAGCTGTACCCTCACGTGGCGGGCGTGATCGACGACATCTGCGTCATCCGCTCGATGCACACCGACATCCCGAATCATGAGCCGGGGTTGCTGATCATGAACTCGGGGAACTCGCAACCGACACGGCCGAGCCTCGGGTCGTGGCTGACGTATGGCCTGGGCACCGAGAACCAGAACCTGCCGGGATACGTCGTTCTCTGTCCGGGCAAGCCGGTCGTGGGGCCTCAGCTTTGGAGCAACAGTTTTTTGCCGGGCATCTTTCAGGGATGCCACATCAACAACAGCAAGCTCGATCCGCAGACGCTCATTCAGCACGTTCACAACTCGCACCTTCCGCCTGCAGTCCAGAGGCGGCAGCTTGATCTGCTTCAGGAATTGAACCGCGTCCACCTCGAAGGCCGCTCCGAAGACAACCAGCTTGAGGCACGGATCGAATCGTTCGAGATGGCCTTCCGGCTGCAATTCGCCGCTCAGGAAGTGTTCGATCTGAAGAGTGAGACGCAGGCGACGCGAGACCTCTACGGCGCGGGCCAGTTCTCCGATGCGTGTCTCGTCGCGAGGCGGCTCGTCGAACGAGGCGTTCGCATGGTGCAGCTCTACTACGGCAGCGGCCAACCGTGGGACGATCACGGCGACATCATGAATCACGCCAATCATGCGAAGCAAAGCGACCAGGCGATCGCGGGTCTCATCCGTGACCTGAAGAGCCGCGGCCTGTTCGACGAGACGCTGATCGTGTGGGGCGGCGAGTTCGGACGCACGCCCTGGTCGCAGGGAGCCAAGGGCCGCGATCACCACAGCCGGGGCTTCACGATGTGGCTGGCTGGCGGCGGCGTGAAGGGGGGCCTCGCCTACGGCACGACCGACCCGTTCGGCAACATGGCCGCCGAGAACCCCGTCCACGTCCACGACCTGCACGCGACGATCCTGCACCTGCTGGGCCTCGATCACGAACGCCTGACCTATCGCTACAGTGGTCGCGACTTCCGTCTGACCGATGTGCATGGGAAGGTGGTCACGGATATACTTTGTTGAGAACTCAAACTGCGGTCACTGGGACCTCGGTTCTGACCGCACGGCATTCCTACGAACACGAAGGAGATCACAACATGCAGAATTGTTTCAGGGCATTTGGATTACTCATCGCTTGCGCACTCGTTGTTCATGCTGACGACAACGGGAAGGAAGTCGAAGCCCTAGTGCGAGTTCATGGTGAAGCTGTTGCGAAGGCGGACAAGGCTCGTGAGTTGGCAACGGAAAAGTTTCGTGACGAAACCGTCGCCAAACTGGTCAAGCTCGCCGGTAAGGCTTACGCAGAGAAAGATCGGGTCGGTGAGACAAGCGCCTGGCGTCACGTGTTGCAACAGGATCGACAGCATTCAAAGGCGCGCCGTTACTTCACGGACCTTGGCACTCTGGAACAAGTCGAGAAGGAGCTGGATGAATCCAAAGTCTTGGAATCGATCGATTCACGAAAGCTGGTGGGAAAATGGATTGTTGTATTCAGCAACAAAGTGACCGGTCCCATCGTCATTCCGAAGGATGGCGTCGTCCGCCGAATGGGAGGAGAAAACGGAGCGGGCAAACTCACGATCGAAGAGGGGGAGGTGTTGCTTCAAATACCGGCGTTCGTCGAACGCTACACGATGATGGGAGACAGAATATTCGTTGAGCAATGGGCACCCACAGATACGTTTCCAGGTTCGGTTCCTCACATCTTCGGATACGGAGTTCGAACACAGTGACCATCGCCGCGACTACCTTCCCTGCAACGTCTTCATCAACCATCATCCTTTGTGAGTTCCATTGACCAATGAACCGAATCATTCCCGTAACGGCCTTCCTTGGACTGCTTCTCGCCGTATCCGGCAATGTTTACGCGCAGGACCGGGGTGTTGTGGTGGAGTCCGATCTCATCGCGGCAGCGAGCGCCGACTGGCCGTGGTGGCGCGGGCCGAATCGGAATGGGATCGCCGCCGCCGATCAGAAGCCACCGCTCACGTGGAGCGATACCGAGAACGTTGTGTGGAAAGCCGCCGTGCCGGGGAAGGGGCATGGCTCGCCGATCGTCGTCGGTGAGCAGGTCTATCTGCAAACGGCCGAGAAGGACCGCGATGTTCAATCGGTACTCTGCTTCGATCGCGCGACGGGAAAGCTCCTGTGGCAGACCGATGTTCACACCGGCGGCATGAACGTGAAGGGGAATGAGAAAAGCACGCTCGCCAATTCGACTCCCGCCTGCGACGGCGAGCGACTCTACGTCAATTTCCTGAACGACGGCGCGATGCACACGACGGCGTTGTCTCGCGCAGGTAAAAAACTGTGGCAGACGAAGATCACCGACTACGTGTTGCATCAGGGTTTCAGTTCGTCCCCCGCGCTGTACGGGCCGCTCGTGATTGTCTCGGCCGACAACAAGGGAGGGGCCGGAGCGATCGCGGGACTCGAACGCGAGACCGGCAAACTGGTCTGGAAGCAGCCGCGACCGAAGCTGCCGAATTACACGTCGCCCATCATCCTGAAGATCGCCGGTCGCGATCAGGTCATTTTCTCGGGCTGCGACTTGGTGACGAGCTTCGATCCGCTGACCGGCAACATCCTGTGGGAGATCAAAGGTTCGACCGAGGAATGCGTGACCTCGACCGTCACCGACGGCACCCGCATCTACACCAGCGGCGGCTATCCGAAGAATCATCTCGCCGCGATCAAGGCTGACGGCTCGGGCAAGATCGCGTGGGAGAACACCTCGCGCGTCTATGTCCCCTCCATGCTGGTGCGAGATGGCTATCTGTTCGCGACACTCGACGCGGGCGTAGCGATGTGCTGGAAGAGCGACACGGGCGTCGAGCAATGGAAGAATCGCATCGCGGGCACATTCAGCTCGTCACCCGTGATGGTCGGCGAGCACATCCTCGCCACCAACGAAGCGGGCAAGACTTACGTCTTCAAGGCGGACCCGACCGCGTTTGAACTCGTTGGTGAAAACCAACTCGGCACGGAAGTCTTTGCCACCCCGACCATCTGCGGCGGCCGCATCTACCACCGAGTCGCCTCGGACACAGATGGCCAACGTCAGGAGTGGCTGTACTGTCTCGGCAAGAAGAGCGACTAAAAGGCATTCCAATAATAAACTGCGCTCGGCAGACTTCCGAAGTCTTTGAGACTTCGGAAGTCTCGGCGGACACATCGCGCAGATAATTCTTGGAATGCGTAT
>JAYTXB010000794.1:0-1272 GCA_043743205.1 Schlesneria sp. | reverse complement strand
TGACCTGATGCAAGTCGCCTTGGAGTTGGCTCGGGATGCTCAGCCCAACCTCGATTTTGGTCACACGTGCGAATGGATTGAGCGGCGCGCGGGCGAGGTGCGCAGCCAACTGTCGCGGGCCAAGAATGATCGAGAGATGCTCACCGAATTGTCGGATTGTCTGGCAGGGACTCATGGACTGCACGGCGACAAGTCGGCGTTCCAACATGCCGAAAGCAGCTACCTCAACCGGGTGATCGAGACCGGCGTGGGGATTCCGATCAGTCTGTCACTGGTCTATGTGGCTGTGGCTCAGCGGGCGGGGTTGGAGTTGGCGGGCGTCGCCGCACCGATGCACTTTTTGACGCGACTCGACACGATTGAAGGGCCGCTCTTTTTGGATGCCTACCATCACGGAAACGTCCTCGAATTCGACGACTGCTGTACCTGGCTGGAGTCACTGAGTGGCCTGTCAGGCGATGAGATTGATGTCGCACTCGAACCGGCGGAACCGCGTGCGATCATCCTGCGTATGCTCCACAATCTGAAAGCGGTCCACGTCCAGGGCGAACAGTGGCAGCACGCGTGGCACGTTCAGCGCCGACTCACCGCGCTGGATCCGGGTGTGGCCGATCAACGCCGCGATCTGGCAATCATCGCCCTCAAATCGAACCGCGCCGGCGTGGCGATCGACTTGCTCGAAGGTTGCCTCAAAACGTGTTCCAACCGAGACCGCGCGATGCTGCAAAGCCACCTGCGCGTCGCCGAGCGTTTACTCGCGACGCTCAATTGAGGAGACGGCAACCTGTCAATGTGCCGATCAGGAACCGATCGACGAACAACTCACGCCGCGATCCCAACTCGATCGGCTTCGTGAGTGGAGCGGCGGGCACTGGGGCGACCGGTGATTTTGGAATCAATCCCGCCTGCTGAAGCATCAAGACGACAGCCGCATCGGTCGCGGTTCCACCCGCCACGGGGCCGACATTGCACGCAGCCATGAACGCCATGTTCTTCTTCGGAGCCAGCCAAGTCACCACGAACCAGTGCGTGTTCGAGCCGTTGTGCATGAGGACCAGGCCATCAGCCCACGGACGATCGGCCACGATCCAACCGAGGGCGTATTCATCGTTGCCGCGCGGCGCGTGCAGTTTTTGAAAGGACTCTCGCTTGAGCAACCGGCTCTCACCGCGCGCTGCCTGCAAATGGAGGGCGACGAACTTCGACCAGTCGGCCATCGAGCAATGGACCGTTCCCGCTGGCCCCAAGCCGCGCGGGTTGTCGGCTTGAGGA
>JAYTXB010000793.1:0-1230 GCA_043743205.1 Schlesneria sp. | reverse complement strand
GTAGTCGATCTGCTGACTGAGCGAGTTCAATTCCAGTTGCAACTCGGCCTCGCGACGCTGCTGGTGGAACTCACGCCCGACGCTGTCGAGCAAGCGTTGTAGAACCTTGGCGTCGCAGACAGGGATGGAACTGAGCCACGAGTTCAGCCGCGTCTCACCCCACTCGGCTTCCACTGCCGAGAACAACAATTCGGCCGGACGCGCACCGCGTGTGGACAGCACATAGCCCGTCAGCACGAAATCCGCATCGGTTGGGAGCGGCAGCGCGAAGTACGTGAGTTGATCATTGAGGCGGCGAACTTCCAGATTCTCAACCTCATCCAATCGCTGCAGCAATTCAGTCGGGACGAATGGCAACATCTCGGCATGCGACTGTCCCACGATGCAACCCAAGTCTCGATTGAGACACAGACACGGCAACCCGGTCGCAACCGACAATTCGCGCAGACACGACTCCAGTGACTTCCCTTTCGGTGCCGACGAAGTCGCATCCATCACGGCCAGTGTGCCGCTTGAGGAGATCGGATTGTCGAACAGCCAATCGGCCATCGGAAAGGTTCCGTACTTCGTTGGGGAAATTGGTCGTTGGGTTGCAACAGGGGACTGTTGGTCGGAGTGAAGTTGAAAAACGTAGGATGGGCACCTTGCCCGTCCCACTTTCAACGTTCAAAACGGACGGCCTAGGAGGCCATCCTACGTTCTTCAACAGCCGTCTCAGCCCGATCTTCGAGTCAGACCAGTTCCAACCTAGGTCACGTCCAGTAACAGGCAACGTGTTGTTTGTTCGCAACACTCAGTCAAAACGGATTCCTCGCCAACTCACTCGGCACAACCGGAGCAATCGCGACAAGCGGCAGTGGGTTCCCCGGCAGAAGCCCGACGTGAAGACGGTCGCTGCACTTCGATTCGGATTTGGCGGGCCGTGTGGAATCGGACTTCATCGCAAGCTGCTCCCGGTCTCCACATCGTCGGTTGACATTCATTTCGGGCCTGCCTACTGTCTCAAATCACTTTGTTTTTAGGGTTCGCGGCCTGCTGTCGAGTTTCCGAGACAAGGTTCGGATTGGTTTCAGTTCAACTTCAGAAAGGGTCATCGCGATGGGGCGACCAGTAACGCTGTTCACAGGCCAATGGGCCGACCTCAAGCTGGAAGAGTTGTGCAAAAAGGCCAAGGACTTCGGCTATGACGGGTTGGAACTGGCCTGCTGGGGCGACCACTTCGAGGTCGAT
>JAYTXB010000792.1:0-1877 GCA_043743205.1 Schlesneria sp. | reverse complement strand
CACGCCACGGTGCGCGTCTGCTCGGACCTCGGTTGGGCATTGTTTGAAGAACGCCGTTATGCCGATGCCGCGAAGTACCTCGAACTCGCACGCACGCTGCCGAACGCCGAGTCCGTCTCGGCCGTGTTGGCGGACGGTGCGGAGCGGGCGCGAGCACGACTCGCCGAGTCGCCCGCCGAAACAGAAGCCAAATCCGACGATCGCCGACTGAGTCGCATCGCCGCGTTCGTCTCTTCACTCAAATGGACCAGCGCCGAGCAAGAGGCCGACGCTCTGCTCGCCCGTGCTCCCGATCGCGCCGAGTCCCACTACTGGCGCGGCTACTTGCACCACGTCTTTGATGAGCGAGATCAAGCGGAGTGGCATTACGAAGTCGCGGTGAGCCTCGGCAGTGAAGAGGCTCAGGCTAAACTCGAACTGCTGCGACTGAGTTTGGCTGTTGAGAATGAGCGACAAACGAACTTGCCCGCGCCCGAATCACCGTCACACGACAGACCTCAGACAAACCCCGTCGATCTCGATGAAGTGGTCTCCGCGTTGAATGTCGAGAACTCCAACACGACTGTCGCGATGAAGCCCATCGTGCCGGACTCTCTCCCAACGGAGCTTGCCGAGCCGGAGTCCGTTCCATCGGACCCGCGCGTCATGGCGACACACGTTCGCTTCGCCAAACTACTCGATGAACACGGCTGGCCTGGCCGATCCCTCGCCGCACTCGAAACCGCGCGCGAACGATTCGGCGATCACCCCGAGTTACTCGTCCCGCTCGCCGACCTCTACCGCCGCTTCGCTCGTCCCGAAGTGGCCGCGCCGCTCTATCGCCTCGCCGAAAAGGACTGGCCCCACGACAAGGCGTTGAGACAAAGCCTCAACGCCTGCGAAGCGGCACTGCGCGAGCCAACGTTCTAAAACCCCCAGCGAGACTGTAATCTGCCCGTGCCCCGTTTCCCTGCCCCCTGCCCCCTGCCCCCTGCACACCATGACCCTTCCCGTCGAACACCGCGACTTCAACTTTCCCCCTCTGCGAAACGACGAGTTATTGGGCGATCCGTTCGCTCAATTCCAACTCTGGGTTGAAGCGGCTCGTGCGGCGAAGGTCTTGGACTGGGAGGCGATGTCGCTGGCCACCGCATCGCGCGACGGACGGCCGAGTGCCCGCATCGTTTTCCTGCGCGGAGCCGATGCGTGCGGCTTCGACTTCTACACGAACTATGACAGCCGCAAGGGGCGACAACTGTCTGACAACGCGCAGGCCGCGCTCGTCTTTCATTGGCGAGAACTCGAACGCCAAGTCTGCATTGAGGGAACCGTCGCGCAGATGTCGAGCGGGGAGTCGGATGCGTACTTCGCAGATCGCCCAATTCAGAGCCAGCTCGGCGCATGGGCCTCAACTCAGAGCGAACCGCTCGACACAGCGGAGACACTCGAACGGCGCGTGGAAGAACTGCGTCACCGCTTCGCGTCGGGACCGATTCCGCGTCCCGCGCATTGGGGCGGATATCGTCTCGCCCCTGATCGGATTGAGTTCTGGCAAGGTCGCCCGAGCCGTCTACATGATCGGTTCGTCTACACGCACGACGCCGATGGCATATGGACCAAGCAACGTCTCAACCCGTGAGCGACGCGACGCCCGTGAATGAAGGCAACTCATGCGGCGGCACGGGAACTCGTGTTCAACTTGCTTTGAACAAGATCGAGCAACTGCCCCAACTGCTGTGCTTGAGCCAGCTCTTCGTGGGCGAGTCGAATCTTGAACCGACGCTCCAGTTGCATAATGAGGCTCACCATATCGACCGAGTCGAGTCCGAGTTGTTCGGCCAAACCCTGATGGTCTTGCAACGAGGCCACCTCTTCTCCGGTCTCATCCTCGAAGAGTT
>JAYTXB010000791.1:0-8069 GCA_043743205.1 Schlesneria sp. | reverse complement strand
ACCAATCTGAATGAACGTATGTCAACAAGTTGCATCCATCAAATCGCCGCGTCGGATTGTAGCCGCCGCTCTGATCCGAACCAGCGACCTCGCACTGGAGACACAAGAATGCCGGACGCAAAAAGAATGAGGCCGAGCTTCACGCCCAACCTTCGTCTTCATCCGTGCTCCGGCTCCGCCATCCGTGCGATCTCCCCGCTCTGATGAAAGTGATCGCACGGATGGCAGAGCCGGAGCACGGATGGAAATCCAAGGCGGTGATGATGAGGTACGGGCAGGCTACTCATGGTCACAGCAGAACGTTGCCCAAGTTTGGGATTGAATTGCGAGTTGTCCGCGCGGTGAGTCATCTCTTGGGCATACCGGTTATCCGGGCGCGGTGGATTGCGGTTTCAGGGCGAAACGTCCAGCATTCTCGACCAGTAGGCGATTCGTCGCATCTGTTTCAACAAGCGACTGGCCCACAACTATTCCTCACACGGGATGAACGGAGACATTCTCCAACGCACCTTGGACTCCAGATATCCGAAGTCTTTGGAGATTTCAGATGTCTTTCACGCCGATCGTCAATCGTTTCACTTTGGGCCTTGTGAGGAATATTCCAGTCCCGATTGGCGATCATCCCGTTTTGTTGAGTCAATCATGCCCGACTGGTCCTATCGCACCGTGTTTCAGCCGCTGCTGTTTCGGCTACCGTTGGAGACCGCGCGCGACATGGCTCTCGGTGCGATGGGGCGGCTCAGTCGGATGCCGTTCGGAACGGCGATCATCGACTTTATGGGACACATGCGACCGGCCGACGATTTGTCGCGCAGGAGCGCGGGGCTCGAGTTCTCGTCGCCGGTGGGACTCGGCTGTACGGTCGATGTTCACGGCGTGGCAACACGCGCGTTGGCTCAGTTTGGTGCGGGGTTTGTCGAAGTCGGGCCGATTGCGTTGGAGCGTCTTGTCTCTGAGATGCCGATCCAACGGCGAGACGACTTGCGGGCGTTGCGGCTGCCGATGAACGTTGCCTCGGATGGACTGGAGGCATGGCAGCAACGTCTCTTTACTGGCGGCCTTGCTGATGTCCGTTGCTTGGCACGCTTGGTGGTGCCAAGCGAAATGACGCCCGATCTCGCGACAAGCCAATGCCTCGTGATGGTCGAGCGACTGCGCGACCATGTCGATGGATTCGTCATCGCGACGAGCGACACAGCGTTGCACTCCATGTGGACTCAGGCTGAGTGGCAAACGCACTTGGCGAGTCTCGTCGCCTATCTCTCCTCGACAGCACGATCCGCAACAGAATGCGACACGAGCGGGTCAGCCCCGGAGCCGTCACTGCCGTTGTGGATTGCCGTGCGAGCGGACCTCGATCACGAACAGTTCGACTTCATCGTTGAGGCGGCTTTGGCGGCAGGGTGTTGCGGCACGGTCGTCGATGGGCGCGTGGTCGATCTCGAAACCAGCGGTTGGCTGATCGGGCAAGTCGCGTTCGAGCCGACACGACGCGCCGTGATTCAACTGCGGCAGCGTTTCGGAGACGAACTGTCGATCATCGCGGGCGGAGTCCACGAGCCAGTTGAGGCTCTCGAACTCTTGAGGGCGGGGGCGAACCTGACGCTGGTCGATGCGGGGTTGGTCTATTCGGGGCCGGGTTTGTTGAAGCGAATCAATGAGGCCGTGTTGTTTGAGGGACAGATTTTTGCCGAGCAGAGCGGATTCAATGCGCGGATCGAGTGCGAAGCGTCGCGTCGCGGTCAGCGTGGTTCTCGCCCCGCACTCGATCTCACTCGTTGGACGTGGTTCTGGACGTGCCTGCTGGGATTGGGGTTGTTGCTGGGCGGATCGCTCGCATTGGGAATCGCCTCAACACGCGTGATCCTGCCTTACGACGAAGTCTTCATCGGGATGTCGCGCGAAGAATTGAACCTCATCAGCCCGCGCTTGCTGGCATTCATGCAGCACGATCGTGTGACGTTATCGGGAACGATGTTGTCGGTCGCGGTGCTGTACCTGTCTCTGTCGTGGTATGGCATTCGGCGCGGAGCACACTGGGCCATGATGACGGTCTTGGTGTCGGCTCTTACCGGGTTTGTCAGCTTCTTTCTGTTTCTGGGTTTCGGTTACTTCGATCCGTTCCATGCCTTCGTCACGGCGGTGATGTTCCAATTCTTGTTAATGGCGTGGAGCGCGAATCTTGGCCCGGTGCAGTGGACATCGCTCCCCAATCTGCGTGAAGACCGCGCGTGGCGACTCGCACAGTGGGGGCAGTTAGTGTTCGTGATTCACGCCGCCATTCTGATCGTGGCGGGAACCGTGATCTGCGGCATCGGCTGCACGACGGTCTTCGTACAGGAGGATCTGGATTTCATGGAGGTCTGCCCGAGCGATCTGTCTCTCGCGAATCCTCGCTTGATTCCGTTGATCGCTCACGACCGAGCCAGTTTTGGCGGGATGCTCATCACAACGGGAATGGTCGTGTTGCTGACATCTCTATGGGGACTGAGGCAGGGGGCACGTTGGCTGTGGTGGATGCTGCTGCTGGCCGGTCTTCCTGCCTATGGCCTGGCGATTGGTGTTCATCAGTCCGTCGGCTACACAAGCAGTTGGCATCTGGTCCCCGCCTATGGAGGACTCGCAGTGCTGGTCCTCGGCCTCGCACTGCTCTGGCCACACGTGGGCCGACGCGACCTCACCCATGAACGCGAATGGAGCGAGAGATTCAGGGACCAAGCCAGTTCTGGTGAATCTGCGATCGAAACCACGGTTCAACGATAGTAAGCCGAACGATGCCGACTGAAACGTTAGACCGCTTGATTGAGATTCTGCGATCAGCACGTGACCGCAAACGAATGTACTTCATGCCTGTTGGACCGATTGCAGTCCTCCATTGGATTCACGGCCTGACCACCGGTTGCAGCCTTGTAGGGCTGGAATGGTCGCTTCAATATCGACAACTCGCGGTGGAACGCAGAGGGTTGACGTTCAGCGCGGCGGGAGAAACACACGAACTGGAACAGCGGGGTCTCTCACCCGAAGAGATCGTTGATGAACTGCTCTCCATTGAAATCGAAATGTGGGAGTCGCATCGCGATCACTTGGCTTGACCATGTTCGTAAAGCTGCACTCGCAAGACGACATTGGGGACGACTCAAGCTTTGTCAGGATCGAAGCCGTGTGCTGGGTGAAGTGGTACGTCTCGACGAATCGACTTCCCTACTTGACTGCTTAACACGTGGTCCCAAGCGTCATCGGCTTCAAAAAGAAACCGCCGACGGGTCGCATCCTGCAGCCCGTCGGCGGTTTTGTCGCACGTTTGAGGTGGCGACCTTCGGTCGGGCGTTTCGGCGGGATCGGGAGACCCGCGCCGAACAACACTCGACTCATCGTTCGCCGCAACCAAACCGCCTGTGGCGGTCAGACAACTTTAGTGAGGCCGGGGACGGCAATTGGGTAGACTCCGTCTTTATCGGGCATGACTGGGGGATCAGCATCGAAGGAAAAGTTCTTTGGCATCAGGTTGATGTTCGAGTTAATTGCGGCATCCCACGAGACTTCTTTTCCGCCATATGTGGCCATGCGACCAAGGATCGCGGTCATCGTGCTGTGCGCTCCGTTATCGGCTTCGTTGTAGTCGAGACCGCCTCGGATCGCAGCCGCCAAATCATCATGTTCGACTTGGTACGGGTCTTTGCTTCCCCCTTTGAAGTGGTAGGCTTCGCCACCGATCGGCATGACGTGTCCGTGCGGGTCAGCCGTTCCCTTGGAGCCGTGAACGAACTCACTGACGCTGCTCCAACAGTTAGGCTGATGCCGACATTGGCTGTACATGCGCGAGCCATCTTTATATTCGTACTCGACGTAGTGGTGGTCGAAAATTTCGCCGTACTTCTTATCAATACGGACCTGACGGCCACCCATTCCGTTAGCCTTAACGGGGTGGTCGCCTTTCACCCAGTTGCCAACATCGAGGTTGTGGATGTGCTGCTCACAGATGTGATCCCCGCAGAGCCAGTTGTAGTAGTACCAGTTCCGCATTTGGTACTCCATTTCGCTCTTGGCGTCGGCCCGCTTCAGTCGCGGATCCCACACGCCGCCACCGTTCCAGTAAACACGCATCGCGATGATGTCACCGATCGCACCGTCTTTGATCCGCTGCATGGCTTCGATATACGGAGCTTGGTGATGTCGTTGAAGACCGACGCCAACCTTCAGCTTCTTCTCTTTGGCGATCTTGTTGGCTTCGAGAACCTGCCGGACGCCGGGCGCATCCACGGCGACAGGCTTTTCCATGAAGATGTTCTTACCGGCCTTTACGGCATACTCGAAGTGAATCGGGCGGAAGCCCGGTGGCGTGGCCAAGATGACGAGATCGACACCGCTATCGATCACTTTTTGATAGGCGTCGAAGCCCGTGAACATCTTCTCGGGAACGACTTGAACGCGATCTCCCTTCGCCCCGAGGCCGCCCTTGATCGCACGCACGCCGTTTTCGGCGCTGTCCTTGAAGGCATCTCCTACGGCGACCAGCTTGACGTTGCCGTTCACAGATAACGCTTGCGTGGCGGCACCGGTGCCGCGACCACCCACACCGATCAGGCCGACCTTGATCGTGTCGTCACCACCTGCGAAGGCCGAGTTATAGAGACTGAATTGGCCAAAGGCCGTAGCACCGACGGCAGCGATTGTTGAGGTCTTTAAGAACTCGCGACGACCGGAATTCGAGGCAGGGGTTGGATTCGAGGTTTGATCCATGGCAGATGCTCCTAGAGTTGAGGGGACGGACGGTGGAAAGGACGTTCGTAGAATCGGCTTGCCTTCAAATTCAGTCAGTCTTCTTCGATCGTGATGCGTGCTTTAGCGTCGGTCGGTAGGACGGCGTCGAGATGCAAGTTTCTGCGTTCCTCGGCCGTGGGGACACGAAATGGGCGAATGATTCGGAAGCCGACGAACAACGCGTCGGTCATATACCACGCACTCTTTGGCAGATTCGGGTCTTGTTCCTTCCAATCGGATTCCGACGCGAGGCGAACTGCGCTGCGCAGTTTGTCGGGAGTGAAGTTCCATGCGCCGCCGCGAGCGACGCGCGGGTATTCGACATCGCCGATATTCAGAGGAAAGACGGCAGACTTATCCGCCGGAAACTTGGCGTAGAAATCGGGGTCGAATTTGTCTTGTACCCACTCGGCCGCGTTGCCGTGCATGTCATAAAGACCCCAGGCATTCGGCTTCTTCTTGCCAACGGGTTTATATTTCCCGTCCGAGTTCCCTTCGTGCCAAGCGTGATCGTCCAACAGGGCCGCGTCGTCACCGAAGTAATAGGGCGTGGTGGTTCCTGCGCGGCAGGCGTACTCCCATTCGGCCTCGGTCGGCAGGCGATAGTAATGGCCGGTCTTCGCGCCGAGCCATTGGCAATACATCTTTGCGGCGTATTGCGTCATACAGATGGCGGGTTGACGTTCATCCTTGCCCATGCCGAACGACATGTCCGTATAAGGATTTGTCGGCTTTGTGATCGCGTCGGCCGCTTTTTCCAACGTAGACGTCTCGGCCTTTTTGTACTTCCGCAGGCTCCGTTCGAGCCGCAGTGACCAGAGTTCAAATTCGTCCCATGTCACTTCGTACTTACCCATCCAAAATGGTTCGACTTTGACCTTGTGTTGCGGGCCTTCCCCTTCACCACGACTTGCTTCCTTGGCGGGGCTACCCATGACGAACTCGCCACCGGGAATCGGGACCATCTCATAAGAGACATCGGTGTTGCGAATTTGTTGCTTGTACGGCTTCATGTCGGCGGGAGTCTTGGCGGTCGTCGCATCGGCGTTGGCAGGCTCAACTGCGGCGAGGCACGCTAAATGGCACGCGGTCAGGCACAGGCAGGCAGCGATCGCCAAGCCTTGGACTTGATACACAGAAACTCGTAGGCTCGATGTCGTGAACGGGGTCATGCGGGAACTCGATGCGAGGGCGAACATGAAAACTCAGTGCAAATTGGCGGTGTCAGCAGCGAACAATCGAATTCGGTCGTTGCGGCCTGTGCGTTGCGTGGCAGTCTCAAGTTTGATTGTGGTGTGGCTCGTGACGGGACTGCTGCCAGTGGCGGGGATCGGTAGTTGTGCCGCATTGGCTCAAATGTGGCAACGTTTTGAATTCTCGGAACCGCACTTGGGGACCATCGTCGCGGTGACACTCTACGCGCCGACTGAGACCGTCGCAACTGAGGCTGCGGTGGCCACGTTCGCTCGAATTCAGGAGTTGAATCGAATCCTCAGCGACTACTTGGAAGAGAGTGAAGTGACGCGGCTCTGTCGAACGGCGGGAAGTGGCACTTCGGTCGAAGTGAGTTCAGAATTGTTCGAGGTGTTGTCGCGATCAATCGCACTGTCTGCGGCGACCAACGGTGCTTTCGATGTGACGTTGGGGCCCGTCATCAAGCTGTGGCGCGCGGCGCGGCGGCAACGCAAGCTGCCCGATCCACAGCAACTGATCGCCGCGAAAAAATTGGTCGGTTGGAAGAATGTGAAGCTCAATGCCGAGCATCGCACGGTCGAATTGCTTCAGTCGGGGATGCAGCTCGATTTTGGGGGAATTGCCAAAGGTTACATCGCTCAAGAAGCGTGTGATTTGCTGAAGAGGCGCGGTTTGAACCGCTGTCTGATTGCCGTGGCGGGGGACATCGTGGCGGGCGATCCTCCGTGGGGAGCAGACGGGAGTGAGACCGAGGGCTGGAAGATTGGTGTCGCTCCACTCGACAACCCCGAAGGTCCACCGAGTCGGATGTTGCGACTCAAGAACGGTGCGGTCTCCACCTCGGGCGATGCCTTTCAATTTGTGGAGATCGGCGGCATCCGGTACTCGCACATCGTCGATCCCACGACGGGGGTGGGGCTAACGCAACGGAGTAGCGTGACGGTGATCGCTCCCGATGGAACGACAGCTGACGGCTTGGCCACGGCCGTTACGATTCTCGGTGTGGAACGAGGTCTGAAACTGATCGAACAATCTCAGCCCGCTGCCACGTCGCAGCGGACGGCCGCGTTAATTGTGCTTGCGCTGAGTGACGGCCGGTCGGTGAGTGAGTCACCGCACTTCAAGGTATTTGTGATTGATCAAGGCCAGCCGTGATCAATCGGAGAGTTGCAACGGCAGCCACGGGATGATCTGAGAATTGTTTTCGCGCAGGTTGCACCAACTGACGCGTGGCACGTGCCGCGCGACGAGTGGGAAGTGAGGATCGACGAAACCGCAACGGGCCGCTGCCGCGAGAGACGGTTTCTGAGGCGGCCGGTCATCGAGAACCCCGTCACCGACCGGTTGTTCGTCCGGGACAGCGGTCGATTTCAGCAGCACCAGTTCGTCGGCACCCCAGTCGTGAGCAACCCACGCGGCGATCGAATCAGTCGTCACGTCCCAGCACTTTGGGAGTGAACAACGGTGGTTAGTCTCGGCTGCTAACAGGCAGGCTTCCACGTCGAGCAGCAGCGGAACGTGAACCTCACTCCGTTGAAATTCGTCTCGTGACGAGACCTCGTGAGATTCTGGTAACAGATGACGAAGCAGCCCTCGGTTGAGCGAGAGCGATCGCACCGCCAGCCAGTGAGCTGCCACTTCGGTCAGCGTGTGGGTGACATTCCACGCCCGCACCACATCCGCCGCCGAACCACCGCCCACGATAATCAGAGGGTAGGAACCAGGTCGCTGTTGCAGCACGGCCTTCAATCTCGCGGCCAAATCGCCACACGAGAGCAAACTTCCACCGAGCTTATAGACAACGAATGTCACGTCAGGTGTCCTCCGTACAACTTACCCCCACCGCTCGGAAAGACTCTGGCTGCGAGTTCGACTGTCTGGCTGCATGTAGCCCAACTCGACGGATCCCAGATTGGTGGGCAGTGCCCACCCTACATTTGGACAACTCCGACAGTCGAACTAGTGCGTCCTCAATGCCAAGATCGGGTGTCGCTTAAGTCAGGAGACTTCAGAAATCCGGCTCTCCGCCATTCCTGTTGGCCCGCAGAAATTAGCCGCAGGGCGCTAGCCCCGGTTAAGCGAAATCGAACCGGGGCTAGCGCCCTGCGGCTGAT
>JAYTXB010000790.1:0-1397 GCA_043743205.1 Schlesneria sp. | reverse complement strand
GAGGATTTACCGTAGACCGGACGCCTACGTCCGGTCTTTTTGAGCCGACCGGACGTAGGCGTCCGGTCTACGATTGGTATGCGATCTCCTGCCGCTCGCGTTACTGGCCGGTTGCTGACGGCGTTTGCCCGATCCTCAAGCTCTTGGATTTCATTTTTCTACCCTCAATCTTTTGTCTCCTCCGCGACGCTGTACGAGTCCGAGTCGCGATGGTTGTAGTGAACGATCAGTTCGGCGATCAGCCCGACCGTGATGGCTTGGGCACCGAGCAGCGTGGAGGCGATCGAATAGGCGAGCAGCGGTCGGTTGCCGATGGGAGTCGCTGGCCAGACGGCGCAGGCATTCATCAACAGCCAGATCGCGGCGAGATAGCCCAGTCCCGCGAAGCCAAAGCCAAGACAAACCAGTCCGATCCAGCCGAGCATGTGATGGGGCCGCTGCCCGTAGTCAGTCAGGAATGTCACCGTGAGCAGGTCGAGGAAACCGCGCGCGAACCGTCGGAAGCCGTACTTGGAATGACCGTGCTGGCGCGAGCGATGATTCACACCCAGCTCGACAACGCGGAAACCTTTGGCGTGGGCGAGGACTGGGACGAAGCGATGCAGCTCACCGTAGAGATGAATTTCGCGAGCGACTTCCGCACGGAACAGCTTCACGCCGCAGTTGTGATCATGCAGCCTCAGCCCCGTCAGCCGACTGACCAGCCAGTTGAAGACCTTGCTCGGGTAAGTCTTGTGCCACGGGTCGAGCCGTCGCAACTTCCAACCGTTCACAAAGTCGGCTCCGTTCCCCTCGTTGAGCTTCGCCAGAAAGTTCGGGATCTCGGCGGGATCGTCCTGCAGGTCGGCATCCATCGTCAGGATGAGGTCGCCGCGTGCCGCGTTGAAGCCCGCCGTCAGCGCGGCCGCCTTGCCGAAGTTGCGTCGGAAGCGAATGCCACTGACGCGCGCGTCGTCTCGCGCCAGCTCCTCGATCAATTTCCATGATCCATCGCGCGAGCCGTCATCGACAAAGATGACCTCGATGTCGAGCGACTGTTCGGACGCGACCTTCGCAATCTGCACATGCAACTCGCGCAGACTTTCGACTTCGTTCAACACCGGAATGACAAGTGAGAGTTTCATGCGGGAGAGTGTTGGCGTTCCTACTTCGTCATTCAAGCGAGACGCGAACTGACTTGGACAACTCACGCGGGACGGTGGCAACTGACGGCGAACCGGGACATGATGCGGCCCGATCACTTGCCGGGAGTGATCCAGATTGAGTGCGCGCCTGAGCCTGCTAAGGGGCGACAGCGGTCGCACTCACGAAACACCTCTTGATTGGGAACTGGTTCGATGTCCGATGGTCAGCAACGTCAGTTGATTCACAACGTGTACTTCACACTGAAGGACGGC
>JAYTXB010000789.1:0-1330 GCA_043743205.1 Schlesneria sp. | reverse complement strand
GTGACGACGCGATTCAAAGACGCCTACATGAACTTCAACCGGCTGATCAACTGGCAGCTCTTCCTGAACCTGTTTCAGTACGCCTACACCACGGCGACGTTGATTATCCCCGGCATCATTCTGGCTCCGGCAGTGATGTCGGGTGAGCTGGAGGTCGGCAGCGTGGTTCAGGCGATGGGTGCGTTCGGGGCGGTCTTTGGCGCACTGAATATCGTCGTCAACAAGTTCGATGCGCTCAGCCTGTTTGCCGCTGGCGTCGGTCGGTTGGATCGATTCGCGAAATCGCTCGATACGGCATCGACACCGGCTGACGATGACCGCAGCCGCATCGAGACCGTCGAGAACGAGCCGATCGAGATGCAGAACGTGAACCTGCAAACACCCGACTACAAACGGACGCTCATTACGGATCTGTCGCTGTCGCTAGCCGCAGGCGACGGCCTGTTGATCGTCGGCGCGAGCGGTGGCGGGAAGAGTTCGCTGCTTCGGGCCGTGGCCGGTTTGTGGGATGCGGGGAGCGGGACTGTTGTCCGACCGTCGTTGGACAACATGCTGTTCCTGCCCCAACGACCGTACATGATCATCGGCGATCTGCGAGCACAGTTGCTGTATCCCGGCAACCCGCGCGACGTGACCGATGAACAGTTCCAACAGGTCTTGGAAGCGGTCAATCTTCCCAATCTGATCGAACGTTGCGGCGGATTGGATGTCGCAGCGGACTGGGGCAAAGTTCTTTCATTGGGTGAACAACAGCGGCTCGCCTTCGCCCGCGTGTTACTGGCTGACCGCCCGTATGTGATCCTCGACGAAGCGACTAGCGCGTTGGACGAAACGAATGAGGCTCAACTCTACGCCCTGTTGCGAGCCACCTCGGCGACGCTCATCAGCGTCAGCCACCGCCCGCATGTCGCCAAGTTCCACACGCATATTCTGATTCTCGCCAGCAGCGAAACTTGGCAACTTCAAACCGCCGCCGAGTACCTGCCGGAAGCCTAATCCCCGTCACCAAAAACAAGAGGTTGAACCACGAATAAAACGAATCTCCACGAATCAGACCAAGCTGAATGAGAACGATGCTTTTGCGGGTGACTGTATGAATGACTTTGCTTGGTGGAGCGAATCGGTTGACGAGTTGCTTGGTCGTTTGCGGTCCGGTCGCAACGGGTTGACGGACATCGACGCGAAGACTCGACGGCGGGAACGCCGTGCGGGGCTGGCTCGACCGACGACCGACAGCGACTGGTTCCTGCTGCTGTCGCAGTTCCGCAGTCCGACCACGCTGATCTTGGTCGCGGCCTCCGTGTTGTCATTGTTTCTGCACGACAAGACC
>JAYTXB010000788.1:0-4120 GCA_043743205.1 Schlesneria sp. | reverse complement strand
ACGCGAAACGTATCTCGGTTGGTTGCGCGAATGGGCGCACGAGTTCTCGCAGCGCGCGACCGATCACGACGACGATCCCTCGCCGACGTTGTCCGTCGTTGAGACGCAGCCACGCTGGCCGGAAGCGATCGTGTTTGAAGGAAACATCCCCGCCGATCCGCTCGCGAACCCGTTGTGGCTCGATGCCGTACGCTCACTCGTATCGCGGCCGACGATTGAAGGAACGCCATTGCCTGCGAGTTCATTGCCCGCACAGGCTTCATCGAGTCACCGCTGCTGGTTGGGCGATTCGGTCTCGTTGACGGGGCCGCTCGAATTGCGGTTTGGGCCGCGTGAAGGTGGTCCGATCCTCGTGATCGGCCGCGATGACGAAGCGGCACTCGGCGTCTTGGCTACCAGTGTCTTGGCACTTGCCGGAGAGGGGACTCTCGCGCAGCCAACGACCGTCGGTGCGAGAGCGTTCGCCGCCCGGTTCATCGTTTTGGACGGCAGCTTGACCGGGAGCGCCGCTCAACGTCTGTGGCAGTTGATCGCCATCGTGGCGAACGCGAACGGGGTGCTATCGTCCGAAGAGTCACCCGCCGTGACCGTCGTCTCACCGCGCGAGACCACAGAGACACTCAACACGATCGTCGAAGAACTGCGATCGCGCGCGGGTGAAGTCGCGGCTCCGCTGTTCGTCATTGTGTACGACCTCGCGCGCTTTCGTGATCTCAAGAAGGCGGAAGACGACTTCGGCAGCTACGGCGGTTTCGACAAGCCGACCACGGTCAACCCGTCAGTGCTGTGGGCCGAGATCATCAAAGACGGCCCGGCCGCAGGAGTCTTTCCGCTCGTCTGGTGCGATGGTTTCTTGACCGCTCAGCGCTGGCTCGGTCGCGAGTTGTTGAACCGGTTTGAAACGCGCGTCCTCTTCGCGATGAACGCGAATGATTCGAGCAACTTGATCGACAACCCGGCCGCATCCAAGCTGGGACCTAACCGCGCACTGCTGTCGCGCGGCGACCTCGGCACGATCGAGAAGTTCCGTCCGTACAGCGCTCCCTCACGCGAGTGGTTGCTCGATTTTCAAGCCGCCGCGCACGTCGAGGCTCTGTCCGACGCAGCCGTACTTTCTGATTCGCTCGACTCAATCCGCGTGGCCTCAGCAGCAGAGTCGCATCGTTCGGAATGCGGCTCAATGATTGAACACGACTCCGCGATGGCAGCGACGCACGAACCGGTCCTTACTTCGGATCAGTCACTCACCCTGTCCGAGACCGCCGTCGCCGAAACGTCTGCCACTTGGACCGGCATCGAGAGCCTCAACGTCTCGTGAACTCGCCCCTCTTTCTCGTTCCCAAGCTCCGGCTTGGGAACGCTCACGACCAAGCTCCGGCTTGGTGTGACGCATTGCTCCTGCGACATCCGCCTTCGCGAAGCAGGAGCTTCAATGAGGGCGTTCCCAAGCGGGAGCTTGGGAACGAGAGGCGCGATGAAAGCGCGTTCCCGCAGTCGGGAAATCTGGGTCGCGTTGATTGAACAGAGCATCGCCTGCGTTACGATCCGACCGGCTGGCTTCTCGCCCTGAGGACACTGTGATACCGCGATGCGCTTCGTTCAACTCATCTCCGCGACGGTGAATCGTTTGAGCGGTGGACAGCGCGCGAACGAAATTGGAACGCCGGGATTGCGGTTGATTCTGTTGGTCGCGTTCACGTCGGCCAGTGTCGGGATTCCCGTGGGCGATTGGAGTCGGTTCGCCGAGACGAAAGCGGCTTCTGCCACGCCGTGGTGCCGCTGCTCGACGAGTGCGAAGCGCGCGGGAAGTTGCTGCTGTGCGAAGAGTCCCACGGGTGCTACAGCTTCTGGTGTCAAGCCGGGTGGCTGTTGCGCGGCGCGTACGAATCAAGCCTTGTGCGACACGCCAGCGAAGGTGGGAAGTTGTTGTTCTCAGAAGCGTGTTCCTGATGGCAATCAATCGAAAGATATCGCACCGGCCAGTTCACCAATCGACGAGTCTCCCGCGTGGACGGCTCGTTGCTCGTGTGGCCCGAATGACGTGCCCGGATTGCTGGTCGATCACAGCCCCAAGCTGGTGTCGATTCGCTCTGAGTTGCTCGGCGTCGATCTGGTTGCTGCCGCATTGGGCGAGCTGATCGTTCATGCGGTCGGCCTGCGTAGCGAACCGATCGTCCCTCCCCCCGAGTTCTCCCTCCTCGGGTAATGATCGGCTGAGATCGTTGTCTGAACGTGGTTGAGGCGTCTCGCCTCCTCCTCCGCAGCATTCGGTCACTGCCAATTTCTCTGACTCCAGCGAGTCACTCTGCTCAGGATTAGCGCAGAAATAACTGTCGGACGTAGCCGAACTCGCGAGAGTTCGGACTGAAGTTTTGCGACTTCAGCTACGCCAGTTGTTGATGCGCCGGTCCTGAGCCGCCTGTTCATCGTCGCACTCCCGTTGACCGCGACGTTGTTTCTCTTTTCATCAATTCCATCCTGAGGGGGATGTCATGACCTGTTTTGAACGAACCTGTTCCAATCGTTCCCGCCGCGCACGCGGGTTTACCCTGATCGAACTGCTCGTCGTGATCGCGATCATCGCGGTCCTGATCGCATTGTTGCTGCCCGCCGTCCAACAGGCCCGCGAAGCGGCGCGGCGGACTCAATGCAAGAACAACCTCAAGCAGATCGGCCTGGCGATTCACAACTATGAGACGACTCACACCGTCTTTCCGCCGGGGCGGCTCGGCTTCCCGATGGTCTTCTCGGCCCAAGCCCACATCCTGCCGTACATCGACGGCGGTTCGTTGTACAACCTGATCGACTTCAACACGAAGCCCAACTTCGGAGTCCCTTCCTCGCCGATGACACAGAACGAGATCGCGGCACGCAAGCAGATCGCGGTGTATCTCTGCCCGAGCGACTTCGGCCGTGTGTCGGGTTCGGATTTTGGTGTCACCAATTACGCGGCGGTGGCGGGGAGCGGGACGGGTTTGTCGAACTCGATCAACACGGGAGACGGCGTGATGTTCTCGCGTTCGAGCGTGCGTTTCGCGGATGTTGTCGATGGGATGTCCAGCACCGCCTGCTTCGGTGAGCAAACGTTGGGGAGCGGCGGCAACCCGTCGTCACCAAGCGGCGGACCACCGGTCAAACCGATGGATGAGGTGCTGGAATTGATCGGTGCCACACCGACAACACCCGCCGCTTGCGTGGTCGGAGCGAGCGGCACTTGGTCCGGTTTGCGAGGAGCCAAGTGGATGAACGGCCACTACGGCGACACGCTCTATAACCACTTCCTCCAACCGAACTCGACACAGTTTGATTGCGGTAACGCCAGCCACAACTACGGCCTGACGGCGGCGCGCAGCCGTCACACGGGAGGCATTCATCTGACGCTCTGCGACGGCAGCGTGAAGTTCGTCAGCGAGAACGTAGACCTCAAACTGTGGCGTGCCGTCGCGACAAAAGGCGGTGGAGAAGTGGTCGGCGAGTATTAGGACCGGCGCATCACGACGTGGCGGAGGTGTCTGAACTCGGGTGAGTTCGGACGGAAGTCTCACGGTTTGATTCACGCCAGTGGTTAATGTGCCCTCCTGAGTCCAGTTGGGTGATACACCTCGAACGGGGGAAATTGAGGTGAATGGCCACGAGGACATTGTCATACCTACTGTAGTCTTGTCGCTCCGCCGACAAGATTTCCCGTCGGCGGAGCGACGGGACTACAGTAGCGCGTCGGACGAAACAATTCGTCAATTTTCTCGTTCCCAAGCTCCCGCTTGGGAACGCTCACGACCAAACTCCGGCTTGGTGTGACGCATTGCTCCTGCGACATCCGCCTTCGCGAAGCTGGAGCTTCGATGAGGGCGTTCCCAAGCGGGAGCTTGGGAACCAGAGAAACGGAACTCAACTCGAGAACAAACCCGCCGCGTGGTCATGGTCTGTTCCCAAAACGTCTCACACCCGACAACTATCGATCGAGCGGGCTGCGGACCGCCAGACCCGGCCGATTCATGACGTGCGTGTAAATCATCGTTGTGGCGACATCGCTGTGTCCCAACAGTTCTTGCACCGTGCGAATGTCATGGCCATCTTCGAGAAGATGCGTGGCAAAGCTGTGCCGCAAGGTGTGGCAACT
>JAYTXB010000787.1:0-1358 GCA_043743205.1 Schlesneria sp. | reverse complement strand
ACGCAGCGTCTGGAGATGTTCGTGGAGCAACAACGCTGTCGCGGGATTGTTTTTGGAGGGAGTCGTCATGAATGTTTTCCTTTCGAGTGAGTGAAACGGGTTCAGGTTCTGATTCGGAACAACACAATCGGCACGTTTCCTCCGTGTGAGTTTCCTCCGTGTGAGTTTCCTCCGTGTGAGCGCGGCCATTGTCGAGCGGGGTGGCGTCAGCCCCACGGCCATCAACGACCGTCACATCTGGTCCGGGAGCTGACGCCGCCCGGCTCGCCTGAGAGTCATCAGCGGATTCGCTTTCCACGTGAGGCTCATCAACGTGAGACTCATCAACGTGAGACTCATCAACGTGAGCGTCGCGTTGCGCGGCGAAGACTTGGTCGTACTCGGCGAGGGATCGGATGCCGTTGCCGACGTTCGCCAATTCCGGATGATCACGCAGGTCTAATCGCGAGCAGGGGACGTCCAGCGGCGCATTCCGCAGAGTCGTCTCGATCGCGTCGGCGTGGAACGCGCGGAGCTCGACGCAACGCGCGACGGCGGCGCGGACCTCCGCTTCGGGATGCATCGTGAACAGCAGCAGCACACGCACGAATTGCCGCGTGTCGTCGGCGGCGTAACGATATTCCAGCTCGCGCCGCAGCAGCGCGAAGTCGGAACCAAACGGCTCCCCTTGGAACGGTCGGCCGTTGAGCAACGCTCCCGGCTTGCGAGCCAACACCGGCAAATAGTGCAGTGGCTCCAGCACGTAGCGCTCGGCGGCACCGCAGCGCCGATGAGTCGCCACGCAGTCGTGAGCACAGAAAATCTCGACGCGGTCCACGAACCCGCGCAACACGCACGGCTGATAAGCCTGCTTCACCGGCACCGAGTACCAACAGTTCTTAAACGGCACCAGCGAGAACTTGTCGACGCGCGTCGTCACTTCTTCACACGCCGCGAACGCCGACATCGGCAACGGCCAGAACTGCGATCGCTCTTCGTCCAACAACTCCCGCGATGTTCGCTTCACCGAACTCACCGAGCCGATCGCTTGAGCCGTACCCGAAGTCGCCAGACTTCGGACCGCGCCCATCGCCGAAGTCGTGAGACTTCGATCCGAACTCTCGCATGTTCCGCGACCAGACGTCTGCACCTCTGACGTCTGCACCTCTGACGTCTGCGTCTCTGACGTCTGCGTCTCTGACCGCCGCACCTCGCGATCAAGTTCCTCGCGACAGTCACGCTCCAACTGCTGATTCAGTTCCGCCAGCGACGACACCTCCGGCAACGGAGTCAGAAACGTCCGCTGAACACGCTTCACCAAGTTCTCGACATGACCCTTCTCATTCCCGCTGGCCACATTGCAAAACCGTGTGTCGAAC
>JAYTXB010000786.1:0-5766 GCA_043743205.1 Schlesneria sp. | reverse complement strand
TTCCGTGGTGAGGCATCAGGCTACTCGGACGCCCCGCGATTTTCACGGGCTACGGCGGAAGATCCTGCTCAACGGGCCGTCTTGAATTTGTTCGTAGCTCTGTCGCCTGTTGGTAGCACTGTCGTCTTCAGGTAGCCCTGTCGTCTTCAGGTAGCCCTGTCGCTCCGCGACAGGAAGCGAGAACGCCAACCGACCTCCAATCGCATTCGACGCTGATTCGTCCTCGCACGCTCACTCCTCGACCCGCTGCCTGTCGCAGAGCGACAGGGCGACCTTGCCGAACGGCATCGATCCGATCGGTGCCGCGCCGTGCAATCCGTGTTCAATCTCCTTCACTTGGGTTGAGTGACTTCCTCACCCGGCTATACTCGCCGCGCTGTTCCAAGGGCTGACTTGAGCCGATCTACTTGAGGAGTTTGGCAGATGATTCGATCGTTCTCGCGGATCGCGTGTGTGAGTGTCTTGACGCTGGCGACCGTCGGTTGTGACCAGCCAGTCACTCCCGTGCCCAAGCCGAACGTGACGACAGCGGCATCATCCAAGCAGGACTCTTCACCGGCCAGCACCGAAGCATCGGTGATCGCTGCGGACGAGTCGTCTAAACCCAAACGTAAGGCGTTTCAACCAGTCCAACTCGGCGGCGTGGTGACTTCCTCCAGCGCGGCGTCAGCCGATACGGGTGAGAAGTTTGCCAGCGTCCGTGCGGCGCTCAAGCCACTGCAAGTTCTGATCGGCAGTTGGAACGGAACGTCGCGCAACGCGGCCCTCGATCAGCCGGGGTGGGCGTGGGACTTAAAGACCGACCCCAAGCAACCGGCCTTGAAGATCAAGTCGGCCAAGGGAAAGTACGTTCGCGAGGGACGGCTGACCTTTCACCCGGCCACGCAGGAGTTCGAGTTCACCGCGACCGATGGCGACGACAAGCCGCACGTCTTTCGAGGCACCTTCAGCGAACCGGTGCAGGATGTTCCCGGCGACGACAAGAAAATGCAGCGGACCTACAAACTGCAACTGACCGAAGCCGCCGCCGATGCCGACGGTGAGCAATGGCGACTGGTCATCAACCAGCAGGAAAACAACCGCTACATCTTGGAAGTCGATCGCAAACGCGGCACGGGAATGTTCAACCGCGTCGATACGATCAACATTCAACGCGAAGGCACCTCCTTCGCCCTGAGCGACACCGACTACGGCGACAAGACCTGTGTCATCTCGCAGGGTCTCGGCACGACCTCGGTCAGCCACAAGGGCAAGACCTACTGGGTCTGCTGCTCCGGCTGCAAAGCCGCGTTTGAAGAAGAACCAGACCGCTGGATCGCCAAGTTTGAAGAAATGCAAAAGATGAAGAAGTGACGGCAATGACTTCGCGCGACATTTCAAAATGGAGAGTCTCGTCCCCCGTGAATGCCAAACCTGCGTTTGCTTCATTTCTTCTTTGGGCAGCGCAGCGCTGTCCAAAGCCACCCAGCCCTGAGACCTCCGGTCGAATCATTGATTTGGCTTTGACCAGTCCTCCACGACCAAGCCGGGGACACGTTGGAACTCGTTGGTATTGCCTGTCACCAGTTGAACGTGATTGGCTCGGCAAATGGCTGCGATTTTCAAGTCGTTCGGGCCGATGACCTGGCCTCTTGTTTCCAGATGATGCCGGATTTCGGCATAGTGCCAAGCGGCCTCATCGTCGAACGGCAGCGAGCGATGCCGTGCGAAGAGTTCTTCCAATCGTGCCAAGCGGTGATCGCGATTCGCATACTTGTGCGCGCCGTGCCAGAGTTCCGCTTTCACGACCGAGCACAACAAAACTTCGCCGTCTTGTCGCTGAGCCAACCGGCTGACGAGTTCCGTGCTGGTTGACTTGAGCAACGTGATCCAAGCGTTCGTGTCCAAGAGCCACTGCATCACCACTCCTCACGTTGCTCGAATTCGCCTTGTGGCAGACGTTCGAAAGGCTCATCACCGAATGAACCCGCCAGTCGTTCGATGAATTCCCGATACGACTCCGTTTGGTGTCCATTGCCGTTCGCTGGTGAGACAGGTCCGGTCTGGATCGGAACGACTTCGAGTTGCGTTCCGTCGGGCCATCCCACGGGTGCCGACAGTTCCACGGTGCCATGTCGATAGGTGGCTAAAACGCCGACCATGAGGAGTCTCCAAGACGGAAGAGTTTTGTCTCGCTGGATTCTATTCTGTTCGCGCCAGCGATTGAAACACGTTGGCATCAATCCAACCGTGTCTCCTGCCGAGCCGCTGCGGTGATTGATCTCCAACGACGGTAGGAGGGCGGCCACCCGACCGCTTCTCGTTGATCGGCAAACAAGGTTCTCGTGATGTTCTCTCGTCCGAGTCGTCATGGCCGTGAGCGAAGGTTGTGTCGCTGGCTATTCTGTGAAGCGTGTTCCAAAACCAAAGGGGTGATTTAATGACTCAAACATCGGAAGCCACATTCGATAGCGAGGTCTTTCGCCCAACGGAAGCGGTCGAACTCGAACCAGACACGCGCGTTCAACTCACGGTCACAGTCACGGTGAAGGCGACGACGGCGGAAAAGCCAACATCGTTCCTGAGAGTGGCCCGCTCGTTGCGACTGGACGGACCTGCCGACTGGTCGTCGCGCGTTTTAGAAGTTCCATCCACCCCGACGCCCCACCTGTCACGGCTCTGAAGGCTCGTCAATTCCTGAACGGCGTCAACCCCGACTTCGTCTGCGGCGTTGACGCAGCCTTGGCGGACTCCCGCGCCCGTCGAGCAGCCCGAAATCGAATGAACCCACGAGTGACGGTGCCTCGCCAGCACCGTAGCGCTTATTTTTCTGGTCCTCCATATACTCCATACTCCTTGCGCCACTTACGCAGGAACGTCTGCTTCGTGCCGATTGCTTGGCATACGACGCTTGGGTTATGTTTGTCCCTCCTGAGGTGAATCTCCATGAACGAACAAGGTCTTTTGCAACGGATTGCCTGTGATTCTCGGGTGGTCGTGGGCAAACCTGTGATCAAGGGGACGAGGCTGACTGTCGAGTACGTTTTGAATCTCTTGGCACACGACTCCACGGCTCAAGAGATACTCGATGAATACGACGGCCTGACACGCGAAGACATTCAAGCCTGTTTGCTGTTTGCATCACAGTCCCTGGGAGGCACGACATTCATGCCGCTGGCGGAGACGGCGTGAATGCGATTCCTGGTTGATGAATGCACCGGCCCCAAGGTTGCCCAATGGTTGCGCGAGCAGGGGCACGAGGTGTTTTCGGTGTACGATGAGGCCCGTGGGCTCGATGACTCCGCCATCCTCAGCAAGGCGTTTTCCGAGAATTGGATTCTGATCACCAACGATCGCGACTTCGGTGAAAAGGTGTTTCGTGAACTTCATCCACATCAAGGTGTGGTGTTTCTCCGACTTCTTGACGAACGACCTGCGTCAAAGATCGATGCGATTCGCAGGTTGTTGGAAAGCTACGCCGATCAACTGACGGATCGCTTCGTCGTGGTGACTGAGTTTCAAGTACGGTTCTCGCAGGCATAACAGGACAACGTGACCCAACTGACGGCTCAAGCTGCCCCTGGCGTCGAACGCAGCCTCGGTGGACTTCCTCGTCCGTCGAGTAGCCCGAAATCGAAAGAAGCGTCGAGTGATGGTGCCTCGGCGGGACGGTAGCTCTTCAACTCCTTGCCTTTCATCTTCTTATTGGGCCGCAGAGGGCATTCCGATGGACATCACCGCAGCTCAAAACCGGCTCGCTACCGTAGTGCGTCGGCTGGCCGTCGAGAAGCGGGCATTCCTCGACAAGCATAAGGCGAACCACGCCGACCTCGAACGGCCTGACTTCCTCTGGCATTACCTGCTCCAGAGCTTCGCCACCATGGGTCGCTCGTCCGGTTGGGATGGCTTGATTGGCAATCTCTCCAACTATGTCCGTGTCACATTCGAGGCGATCACGGCACTCCCTGAGGCTGGCCGCCTTGCTGAGTTGAAGACTGTATGTCGGACGGCGAAAGTTCGAATGCCAGACAGGAAAGCTGATTTCATTCTGCGGTGCTACGCAGAGGTTCGTGACATGGGTGGACCTCAGGAAGCAAAGGCCAGACTCTTGGCCCAACCGGGCCGCGAAGGGAAAATCCGCTTCCTTAAGGCGTTACCGGGGATCGGCGACAAGTACGCCCGCAACATCATGATGGATGTGTACCACGAGGACTTCCGGGATAGCATCGCGGTAGACGCCCGCATCAAGGCCGTCTCGGAAAGTCTGGGCGTGTCCTTTAGATCGTATGCCGCACACGAGGCGTTCTATCTCGGTGTGGCTCGGCTCTCCGGCGTCAACGGCTGGGAGTTGGACCGACTGCTGTACAACTTCCGGTCTGACGTCGCGTCGCGATTGTAGGTATTTAGATAGAATTGGGGGCGCGAAGTCTTCGGAATGCGCCGGTCGCGACTTAAGAGATACGTTCCGAAGACTCTACGCATCCTGCAGCTGAAACGATGGCAAGAACTACGATGACAAGGAACTGCATTCATGTTTGATCTGGCGGCGATTCAGAGCGCGATTCAGGCGCAGGGGTTGGATGGGTGGTTGCTCGCCGATTTTCGGGGGAGCAACATTCTGGCGCGGCGGATTCTGCAATTTGCCGACGGGACGATGGGGTCTCGCCGGTGGATGTATTTTGTTCCGGCCAGCGGCTCGCCGAGGAAGCTCGTCCATCGGATCGAGTCCGGGGCGCTCGATCATCTCCCCGGTGAGAAGACGGTCTACCTCAAGTGGCAGGCGTATGAGGCGGGCGTTGCCGAACTGGTGCGCGGCAGCCAGACACTGGCGATGGAGTACTCGCCGCGCAACGGCATTCCGACGCTGTCGCGCGTCGATGCGGGGACCGTCGAACTGGTGACGGCGTGCGGCGCGAAGGTCGTCTGTTCGGGAGACCTGATCCAACTGTTCGAGGCCGTGTGGGACGACGAGCAGTGGGCGATGCACCAGGCGGCGGGAGTCCACACCGACTCGGCGTACTCGGCCGCGTGGAAATTCATCGCCGACGAAGTCCGCGCGCGCGGTGAGACGACCGAGATGGCGGCGAGCGATGTCATCATGGCTCACTTCGCCAAGCACGGCCTGACGACGTACCACCCGCCCATCGTCGGAGTGAACTCGAACAGCGGAGACCCTCACTACGAGACCGGCACCGCGCCGATTCGCGCCGGCGATTTCGTACTCGTGGACCTGTGGGCCAAGCTCGACAAACCGAGGTCCGTCTACAGCGATCTGACTCGCACGGGCTTCGTCGGAGACACGGTGCCCGAGCAGTACACCAAAATCTTCCTCATCGTGGCCGCCGCGCGCGATGCCGCGATCAAACTCGTGCGAGATCGCTTCGCCAGTAGTCAGCCGCTGCAAGGCTGGGAGGTCGATGAAGCCTGTCGCGCGGTGATCGAACAGGCGGGCTATGGCGAATACTTCGTCCATCGCACCGGCCACAGCATCGGCCAGGAAGTCCACGGCAACGGCGCGAACATGGACAACCTGGAAACTCACGAGACGCGACTCGTGCTACCCGGCTGCTGCTTCTCGGTCGAACCGGGCATCTATCTCCCCGAGTTCGGTGTGCGGAGCGAAGTCGATGTTTTTGTTGATCGGCAGAGCCAGGTTCACGTTACCGCCGGTGAACTGCAAACGGCCATCGTGCCGATCCTGCGCGACTTTTGATTGCTGTGCGCCAAGGCCGCCTGTCGCTCCACGACAACGCCACCTTGAATTGGCGACGACAAGGTTGCGTTCGC
>JAYTXB010000785.1:0-6655 GCA_043743205.1 Schlesneria sp. | reverse complement strand
GACCGTGATCGTGATCGCGTTCTATCTGACACGCACGCAGAACTACAACTTTGGTGGAGTGAGCTGTGCTCTCCGATGGTCGCTGTGGCTGACGCCGCTGTGGCTGATGGCGTTGCTCCCCGCGTTGGATGCCATCGCGAACCGGCCCGTTTTCAGATCACTCGCGTCCTTGTTACTTGCTGGCTCAGTCGTTTCCGCGTGGCTTCCGATTTCCAATCCGTGGCAGCAGCCGTGGCTGTTTCATCGGATGGAAGACTGGGGCTGGATTAATTACCGCGAAGCCCCCGCTCCATTGCCGAGACCACTCTGGACGTGGTTCTCTTCCCTGCCCGGGGCGACCAGCGACGCAGCCGATTCACCGTGGGTTGAGTTCGAGTCGCTCGCGCCCGATGGCCACAAAATGCGGTTGCGTCTGACGTGTCGAACGGATGCGGCTCTTCAGACGAAGGGACTCGTCGCGCTCGATGTTCTTCGCTCGGGAACACCGGTCTTGCCAGAGACTCACTCGACAGTGCATCTCGACGCCGCCCGCTTCCGCGCGGGCGCGGCTCCCGCCGAGTTCTTGCGCTGGCCCGACTCGAAGATCACGCCCGAACGACAGCAGGCGGACCTCACGTTCGTTCGCGGACTGCCACTCAAAAAGGAATACGGCCCCGGTGTGATTCGCTACTTGAAGACCTCGCTGCGACCGGATGCATTCCGTTGCCAACGCGCTGCGGCTCAAGTCCTGCATCCTGTCGGAAAGGACTCGCACGCGATGAAGTATCGTTGTGATGTCTGGCTCTGCGACGACCTTCCGTTCGGAGTGGCCCAGTTCGAGATGCAGGTCTCGGCACCCGACTCCGGTAGCGTACTGCATCACGCGCGCTGGACCGTTACCGCGTGTCATCCCAGCCCCGCGACCGCCGCGAGCAGCCGACCGCAAACCGAACCATCCAAGCCATGAGATTCGGCAACGGCAATCTTCGCCGCTCGACACCTGATCGGTCTCGAATCGGTCGGTCCCGAATCGGTCATTTGCGCGTCCAAGTCTTCAAACCGACGCCCCATCGAGCTTGAGTTCTAGTGATACGGATCCCAAATGAAAACCGCGCTCGACAGACTTCGGAAGTCTTGGCTGGTGTTGCCGCGCAGATATTTCTTGCGATCCGTATGATACCTCACGCGGCCAAAGCTGAGATATTGGCGAGCCGCATGCCGTCAGGCTGCGGGTTCTTGATCGCCGCAGGAAACCCGTGGCCTCACGGCACACGGCTCGCCTAAAACAACTCACTCATGGCCGCGCGAGGTATAGCCTCAGCCTCGAACATCTCGCGATTCCAATGATCAATGACATCGAGTCCCTTTCCCGTCGCTGCAACCGGCTCAACCGGCAGTTTGCGTCTTTCCATCTCGCGCAGTCGAAACTTTGCGGGACAGTCCCCCCCGACTGATCGGGCAGTGAGATCGGACTGCCGATGAAATCAGTCACGTGGTGCGCACAATGAGTGCGTTCCAAAGCGAGGATCGCAGCGGCGGCAATTGCCACACCTGACGTGTGAGTCGGCCGTCGAGCATTAGGGACGATGCCATGAAATCACCGTTGGTCTGGAGCCTCGTGGTACTGTCCTTGCTATGCGGATCGGTCTGTCCGGCGCAGGCTCAAGCAGACCTTTCCGACGATGACCCGGCGATTGGTGCCTTCCTGTGGCCTGATCGCGAGACTGGCTTCTGGCTCACCACCGAAGCCTTGCTCTGGCGACGGAACAACTCGGGCGGCAGCGGCCCGATTATCGGCGGCCCCGAAAGCATTCGGTTCGGAGATGCCAACTTCAATTACGAAGGAGGCTATCGCGTCGGCGTCGGTTGGCTGATCGACCCCAACTATGAACTCGAAGGAGTTTGGACGAGCTTCTCGGGTTGGAGTACCGGTCAGACGGGCATCCTGACGCGCGCCATCAGTTTCGATGGTGGACAAGTGAGTCTGTTCGTTGATCCGACGGGCGATGCCAACTTCGTCGATCCGACGACCTTCTTTCGGCCGCTCTACGACGCGGCCACCAATCCGGACATCGCCAATGGCGGAGCCAACGATGAAACGGACGAGTTTGAGTTCATGCAACCCGGCTCGACTTACACGCTCAAGCAAACCAGCAACCTCTACGATGCTCAACTGAACATCAAGATGCGACGCACGGAAGGTCAGCGCTACGGCTTCGGTCTCGGATTCCGTCACGTCACGTTGGCGGAGTCGGCACTCGTTGGAATTCGAGGCACTTTCGATGCCTTCGATATCGATGGAGATGAAGCGGGCGTCGATGACGGTAACGATCAACTCTCGGATGCCGTGTTGCAGGCGGCGGGGCTAACGTTGGTCAGTGGCAGTGGTGGCTTCTATGACCCCGGTCTCGGAGGCGGCGTCTTCACGATGCTGTGGAACGGCAGTGCCAGCAATCAACTGAACGGCTTTCAGGGAACGTGCGATGTCTCGATCCTGCAACGGGGCCGATACTCACTCGACGGCAACGTGCGCGCGGGCCTGTTCCATAACCGCGTTCAAGGAGCGGTGACCGAGACCTACACGGACTCGCTCGATTCGGTCTATCGCCGGTCATTCACCAATCAGTCTGACAAGCTCTCGTTCGGCGGAAACCTCGGACTGAGTTCGTCGATTCGCCTCTCGGAGCGAATCAAGTTTCGCAGCGGCTACGAAGTGATGTTCCTCACGAACACGGCCCTCGGTCCTTCCCAACAACAAGGTCTCGTCTACGACGCGCTCGGCAATGCGTCGTACTCCGTCCAAGCCGCCGATACGCTCATCATGCACGGGATTCGAGCTGGTGTGGAGTTGGAGTGGTGAGGCGGGGAGTGACGTGAATGGTTCGTGCCGCGACCGCCTTCATCCGTGGTCCGGCTTTGCATCCGTGCGGTCTCTGCTCCAAGCCAAGAGTGAGTCGCACGGATGGCAGGGCCGGAGCACGGATGAAGAAAAAGGGAGAGTGGGAAAGTGGCACGCGCTGACTCAGAGCGTGCCACTCCAAGTCACCTTCAACTCTTCGCGACAGTCACGCCAACTCGGCGATTGGTTCACCGCGCGTTAACGGGATCGGACGGCCGCGCGGGTCGGGGAACTCCGCCTTGTGGTCGATCCCCAAGTGCCGGTAGATCGTGGCGAGTATGTCGTGCGGATCGAGTGGCCTCTGGCTAGGGCGAGCCGCGTGGTGATCGGTCGCTCCGATCACTTGTCCCATCGGTTTTCCGCCGCCTGAAACGAGAATCGACATCGCGCCGGGGTGATGATCGCGACCGATCTTGCCGTCCTTGAATTCCAATCGCGGCGTCCGTCCGAACTCACCCGTGACGACGATCAAAACATCGTGGTCCAGCCCACGATCGTAGATGTCTTCGATGAGCGTACTCACAACGTGATCGTACTTCGGCAGTCGGGCGTGCATCGCGCCGAGCATGTCCCAGTTCACGGCGTGATCGTCCCAGTCATACGCTTTCGTCCCTTCGCCGCTACCGGGAATGCGCACCGAAACGAAGCCGACTCCCGCTTCAACCAGCCGCCGCGCGACCAGCACTTCGCGACCGTAGCCGTCTCCATATTTGTCGCACAAACGCGGGTCTTCCTTCGTCAGATCGAAGGCGTCGCGGACGCGGTTCGTAGTCAGGATGTTGATGGCTCGCTGGTTGAAGACATCCAGCCCACTCATCGCGCCCGTCGCATCGGCCTCGCGCCGATAGCGGTCGAACGATTGCAACATTGCGAGTCGATCACCCAGTCGATGACTCTCGACCGTCAGGCTGGCGTCACGCAGGGCGAAGTTGGAAATGGGGACACGGTACTGAGAACTCCAAAATCCCTGAGCGATGCCGGGACTGTAATCGGGGCCGTTGAGAACCACGCCATTGATCGCCACTGCGGCCAAACCACCGCGTTGTTCCGACAGGACGCGATTCACGACCGCGCCCACCTGCGGGTAGTAAGACTCGCTGCTCCCCGGCTTGAACTGGCCGTAGCCGCTCAGAAACCGAGCGTGCCCTTCAAAGTGGTTGGCTTGATCGTGGCAGCACGACCGAATCAGCGTGAACTTGTCCGCGAGCTTGGCCTGCTTCGGCAGATGCTCGCAAATGTCGATCCCCGCCACGGAAGTTGAGATCGGCAGGAAGGGGCCGCGAATTTCGGTTGGGGCTGCTGGCTTGAGGTCATACGTTTCCAGCTGACTCGGCCCACCGTGGACGAACAGCAAGATGACCGAGGTCTCCTTCGAGACCCCTTTCTGCTGGACCTCCACTTCGCCCGCATTCGCCCGCAACCGCAATAGATCCGGAAGTGCCAACCCGCCCAATCCGAGCATCCCGACTCGCAAGGAATCTCGCCGCGAGATCGTGCGGCGCAGTCGCAATGGATCGCTGTCCCAATGAAACATGTCTCAGCCCTCGTTTGCTGGCCAGTGAGTCCCGACAACCTGTTGATGCCTCGACATTGCGGATGCCACTCCACACCGCAGCCGACTCCATGAATCCATACCTCGCGCGGCCCAAACTGAGTCTTTCTGAGCGGTGGACGTAAGTCCTCCGGCTCTTGGGGTGAAGAACCGGGGGACTCACGTCCACCGCTCGGAAAAGTCTGACTTGTATCCGTGCGAGGTATTACAAGCATGCCATCGGTGCCATCTTGCGCGATCTTGACTGGAACAGGCAACCCGAGTCGTTCTTTCGTTCATGCAGCCGCCAGAGATGACATGAACATTCATCGCAATCTTGCCGACGAAACGATTGACTTCGCAGACGCTGCGTCTTAGGTTCTGACCCATCGTTTCGTCGCATGGTTCATTCGCCATGCTGTCGTTCATCTCAGATCCGTTAGTCCAACGTCTTCCGCATTCCCCAAGAGAGAACTCGCACATGGCTCGCACACCTCAAGACATCACGGACGCCGAACTGGCGGTGTTAAACGTGCTATGGGAACACGGCAGTTGCACCGTTCGTTTCCAGACCGACACGATCTATCCGGGCGGGAGTGGTGCGCACTACGCCACCGTGCAGAAGCTGCTCGAACGGCTTGAGAACAAGCACTTCATCAAACGCAATCGCAAGCCCTGGCCGCATGAGTTCACCTCATTGGTTAACCGCGAAGAGCTGATTGGCCGACGCTTGCAAGCCACCGCTGACAAGCTGTGTGAAGGTTCGCTCGCCCCGCTCTTGACGCATCTCGTGAAGGCCCAGCTCAGTCCTGAAGAGCGGGAGTCGTTGCGCGGGTTGTTGGCGGAACTCGATGAGTAATTCACTCGCAGCATGTGCGAGCGAGGTCCGAGTTCCGGGCGCTTGAACCGGACGAGCATGTTCTCAGACGTTGGTTCTATTCGCCTCGGAGGTATGGCATGCATCCTCTTGTCGAAGTCGCCTTGTTTAATGCTGTGATCGTGACCTTCCTCGCGCTGGTTGTGATCGCCGTTTCGTGGAGCTTGCGCCGCCCCGCGTTGACTCACGTTTTGTGGTTGCTGGTTCTGATAAAGCTCCTCGCGCCGCCGGTCTGTCGGGTTCCGTTGCTCGAACGCGATTGGGTCTCGCGCCCTGTGGTCGAGATCAGCGTGCTGCTCGAACAGAGTCTGGCGGAATCATCCGCACACCGAGTTGCTGTTGTCGGCCCCAGTGATCCGACTGAATTTCAGACTACCGCGAACCGAGTCCGACCGAGGTCATTGCCAACAATTCCCACTCGGTCGCGGTATTGGCCTCACACGTGGTTGTTGACCGCGTTGATTTGGTTGAGATCAGAGTCGGGTTCGCAAGTCGTGATGGCCGGAGTGGTCTCAGTCTGGGGCTTCGGAACGAGCGCGTGGTTCGTCGTTCAGAGTCTGCGGTGCCTGCGGTTTCAGAAGGCGATGCGCGGCGGAACGGCGGCATCGGCCGAGGTGCAAGAGCAACTGCGACGACTCGCCGCGCGCTGCGGCTGTTCGCAGGTTCCATTGGTCTGGTCGATGCCGGGAGCCTTGTCTCCGATGTTGTGGTCCACGGGTCGCACGACGCGGCTGATCTTTCCCACGGCGTTGCTCGAACGATTGGATGTCACCGCGCGCGAGACCCTACTCGCCCACGAGTTGGCTCATTTTCAACGGGGCGATCATTGGGTGCGGTTCCTCACGCTGCTTGCCACGGGAATGTTCTGGTGGCATCCGGTCGTCTGGTGGGCGCGCCATGCGATCGAAGCGGCCGAAGAAGAATGCTGCGATGCGTGGGTCGTCACACGCGGTGCGTTGCCGCCACGTCGTTATGCCGAAGCCATTCTCGAAACGATCGACTTCATCTCGGAGCGACGATGTTCAGTTCCACCACTCGGAACTGGCCTGGGGCAATTGCCCTTTCTCCGTCAGCGTTTGACCTGGATCATGCGCGGGCCGCGCCGCCAGGACATGAGCCGCGTTGGTCGAGTTGTCTGCTGCGGCTTGGTCTGCTGCCTGCCATTTCAACCGACATGGCTGGTGGCTCAACCGCCCCTTCCGTCATTGAAACCGACCACCACCAAATTGCTGTTTGAAGGAGGAGCCGACTTTGAGCCACATGTTCCTGCGACAGCGGCCCCCGCTTCGGTTGAGTCTCCCGATTCCCAGTTACTGGCGACTCGCACGCCGCGATTGCCGTCGCGCACGGCCTCGGGTGAGTTGGCGAT
>JAYTXB010000784.1:0-2028 GCA_043743205.1 Schlesneria sp. | reverse complement strand
GACGGTCTTCGTTTGGGAGTTGGCGGGCGCGGGCTTCAATTCCCCCAACTCTCCCGGCGGTTTGCGACCACGATCTTCGACCATGACGCGCACGCGCACTTTCTTCCCCGCCGCTCCGACCGCACGCAACTTGGCTTTGACCGGCACCCGGTTCTTTTCAAAGACCACTTCGGGAATGACGAGGTCTTCTACGGCGAGGTCCAACGCAGCGGTCGAAAGCGATGTCGTTCCGTACGCGATCGGATAGACCGTCACTTGAGCCTCGGCCAGCTTGCGTGCGGCAGAGAACGGGTCGGCATCGAACGGAGGCATGGCGCGGTATGCCCCGTCGGTCAGCAGTAACACTCCGAGCGTGCGACGGTCGCGCACTTCGCGCAGTACATCGTCGAAGACTTTGCCAAACGCCGTCTGGTCAGCCGTCCCTTCGGTGAGAGTCGAGTCGAACGGAGACAGTTCACGCCCGAAGTCGAACTGCCGAACTTCGACTTGTTTGCCGAATTCCTTCCACCGCGGCTGCAGCCGTTCGAGGTCCGCGCGAATGGCTTGAAAGCGGCTCCGCTTGTTGGGCATGTCGGCCGTGTTCATGCTCCGGCTGACATCCGCCAGCACCAACAACTGGACGGGCGTCTCATCGGTTTCCGACTTCTGAATTGCGGGGCGGAACATCGCTAACACCAAGAGCACAACCGCCAACAACCGCAACCCGAGCAGCATCCGTGCGGTCGCCGTCGGCAGCTTCTTCAGTTGCGCCCGGTAAGTCGTCCAGACCAACGCCGTCAGTCCAGCGCCCGTCAGCACCACGATCGGCCACGACCAGATAGGTTCGATGCTCAGCGACATGCGACGAGGAAGTCCAAACGAACACGACAGAACTCAGAGACAAGCACAACGTAGCCAACCCGGTGCGAGACATGAAGCGTGCCGCGTCGAACAGTATTGCCCCTGTAGGATGGGCACTCCTGCCCGTCCGAATTGAAGGCAAAATCCGAACGGGCAAGAGTGCCCGTCCTACGACTCGCTCGATCGTTGCTTCACTCGGTGGTTGGCTCATCCGCGTGTTCGATGATCGCGCGCGTTCGGCCTTCGCTCTTGATGGCGGCGGTTTGCAGGTCGCTGCGATAGGCGCGGAGTGGACGGAGCAGGATCCGCTCGATGACTTGTTTGCGTGTCGCCCATTCCTCGCCTGTCATCGCCACCGAGACCGTCAGTTCGCTCATCGCCTCAAGTCCCTTCTCGCCCGCGAGCACGCTCCGATCGACATCGGTCAGTTGTCGTCGAGCCGACACCACGGGCGTATTCTGACGCAACTCCCAACGCGTTCGCAGGAGTTGTACGAGTCCGTTCAAGACATCGAACCGCCGCGCGTCGTCGGGGATCGCCTCGGGATGTCGGACGAGCAATTCGATACTGGACGCAACGTTGCGAGTCGAGGCTTCACCGGCGGGCGCGAAGTACACGACATGAAGTCGGTTCGCCAGTTCGCCCGCAGCATCGACATCAGAGCGAGCCTGCAGATCGGCAATCTCCTGCCGCGCGAAGTAACTCATCAAGGGATCGAACGGTTCGAGGCAGGCTTCCATGGCGGAAATTTGTTCGTCGGTCGGCTTGGCTCGCTCAACCGCATTGCCGAACGCTTCAAAGTACGTTTTCCGCGCGAGGTCTTCCGGGTGCATCTGTTTCTCACCGCGTACGTGTCGGACCTGCTGCAATGAGGAGCGGGGGTGATCCTGCAATTGCTGACGAAGTGCCTTACGGTACTCCCACCAGTGCGACTCGGGGTACTCACGTACGAGCTTTTGTTGTGTGGCAACTTCGGACAATCGACGTAGTAACTCGGCGGAAACGTGGCTGTCGCCGAGCCACTCCAAGAACCGTGACTTGCGTGACAGTTGAGCTTCATTCTCAAGCAGGTTCGATTTCTGCCCGCCATCGCGATTCCAGAAGGGGGCGGGCGTGGTCCGAATTGCCGTGAGGACGCGCTGTGTCTCTTGCAGCTTCGCTCCCCAACGCATCATGTCGAGCGGAGCC
>JAYTXB010000783.1:0-1232 GCA_043743205.1 Schlesneria sp. | reverse complement strand
GTAGTCGCCGCAGAAACCGGGCGTCCCGAGGGCACAGTCGCGTGTCAGGCCAACGCCCGTCGCACAGTCATCACCCAAATTGCCGAAGACCATCGCTTGTACGTTGGCGGCCGTACCCCATTCGTGAGGGATGCCGTACGTCCGGCGATAGACCATCGCACGGTCGTTCATCCAGCTTCCGAAGACGGCACCGATCGCACCCCAAACCTGCTCCATCGGATCGGTCGGGAAGTCTTTACCAGCGCGCGTCTTGATGAGTTGCTTGAACTCGGTCACCAATTCTTTGAGAGCGGCGACGGAGAGTCCCGAATCTTCCGCGACTCCCTCTTTCGCTCGCTTGTGTTCGAGAGCCACTTCAAACGGATCACCTTCGGTCTTGTCCTTCGGCTTCAGCTCCAGCACGACATCGCCGTACATCTGGACGAAGCGGCGATAGCTATCCCACGCGGATCGTTCGTTGCCGGTCTGCTTGGCCAACGCGACGACGGTGGTGTCGTTGAGGCCGATGTTCAGAACGGTGTCCATCATGCCGGGCATCGACTCGCGAGCACCCGAGCGGCACGAGAAGAGGAGCGGGTTGGTCGAGGAACCGAACTCGGCTCCCATCGACTTTTCGACCTTCTTCAGAGAGTCGATGACCTGCTGCTTCAGCTCGGGCGGAAACGTGCGGTTGTTGGCATAGTAATAGGTGCAAACTTCGGTCGTCAGTGTGAAACCGGCTGGCACGGGCAGCCCGATCCGAACCATCTCCGCCAGATTGGCTCCCTTGCCACCGAGCAAGGACTTCATCGTGGCATTCCCATCTGCCTGACCATCACCGAAGTAATATACGTACTGCGTCGACATGCAACTTCCTCACGAACCCGGCCGCGTGATCGCAGCCTCACACCCTTGGAAACGACCGAAGAACGGAAACGCCTTCGATCCAGAGTGACCCGCAGGGGCGCAGAATTTCCGCGCCAAAGGGCCATCAGAATACGAGGCGGGACATTATCGACCGCCCCGTTCAACTTCAAGCCCTCAGCGATAAGTGGTCAGACCAAGTATCGCAAAACCTGAAGAGACGCACCGGAGAACGGAACGCTCATTTGATCGCGGTTACGTCAACAACCTGTTGAATAACTAGCCTCGCCCGGCTTTGCCCAACAAATCATAGTCCACCACATTAGCTGGAAAGTTGGGGGGCCAGTCCACCCTACATCTTGTGAGTGTTCGCATTTGTTGGGCAAAGC
>JAYTXB010000782.1:0-9065 GCA_043743205.1 Schlesneria sp. | reverse complement strand
GGAGTTGGGTGAGGTCGCCGACCTGACCGCCCGCAACGTGCGAGACCGACTTCCTCCGGACTTGCTCAGCGAATTTGAAGCGGGCTTCGACCAAGTGGGTCAACGCCAATCGGACCTCTTGCAGTTCGCTTCACTCCCCGAGAACGCACTTGCCACCGAACACCGCCAACAAACGGAAGAGATCAAAACTCGCATCGACTCGCTGCGCGAAGAGATGAAACAAACGAGCCAAGAATTGGCGCGAGACCACCTGTCGTATCTGACCACCGTCACCACGTTCGTGACCGACATTTTGAAAACGCAGGCCGAGTCCGCCAAAGCGCAGCCGTGGGTTCAAAAGCTGAAAGCCTCGATCATGCAACTCGCTCAGCCTCAACCTCACGCGGTGATGCGGTCACCGACGGGCGCACTGGTTCCGGTCAACTCGAACACGGGGACGACCGGATCAAGAACGGGCCGAACCTCGTCGCTCGGATCGCGCGCATCGTCCTCGCACGCAACTTCACAATCGGGTCAGAACTCGCGCAACACCGCGCGCGTTCGTCCGCAGATTTTCCTGATGCCGGAAACACCCGAAGAACGCGCGGCGCGTGTTGCCAAGTTGCAGCAGGCCCAACGCGAACTGAAGCGAATCCAAACCGAACTGGCCACCCTGCGTGAACGACATCGAACGTTGCTCGACCAACGTCATCAAGCCGAAGCCGACCAACTCGCCGAGACCAAGGAACTGCGACTGGCTCAGGCAGATCGCCGTCGAGAGCAACACGCGCTCAATGGAAAACTGCGAGAACTCAACACGGCCCTCCGTCAAATGCAGAGCCTGTACAACTCACTCGAAACCGTCGCCGCCTACGTCCCCTGGACCGTCTCAGTCGAAGGTGAGGCGCTCCGCCAAGCCCTGACGACACGCTCCGCCTCCACGGCGAAGTAGCGATACCTCAAGCGGCCGAAATCGACACAGGCGCCTACCGTGCTCTTGTCGCTCCCCCGACGGGACATCTTTTCGGCGAAGCGACAACACTCCAGTCGGCGATGCGACAACCGGTGTGACCCGCAACGGCAATTCGCACCGCTGGACGTATCTGAGGCGCGTGGCCGTCCTTCAGTTCAGTTCGATCACGCGGATGCGGCGATACTCCATCTGGCCGCAGTCGCCTTCGAGGCCAATCGGACCGGACTCGGGGAGCTTGAGCATCTCTTCGAGGACTTCGCCGTTGCACAGGCACCGCGCGACGCTGTCCTTCACGGTCACTTCCATCTCGTTCCAATCTTGCGCGCGGTACTGCTTGAGGTTCTTGTACGGACCCGCGATCGGATAGTCGCGGCATTGAAGCTGCGGTCGGCGGATGAAGACGCCGCTGTCGGCGTTGGGGGTCGCGCGGAACTCCAACTTGAGCGTGAAGTTCTTGGGAAACTCGCGCGTCGTCCACATCTGTTGGACGCGGCGACCTTCGGGAGGAGTCATGACGATGATGCGGCCATGCTTGGCGACGTAGCGACCGTCGCTGCTGGTGGCCTGACCATCAAACGACGCCTGCTTCTCTTGCGTCTTCTGATCGCGGAAGCCCCAGCCGGTGAGATCGCGTCCATTGAAGAGGCTGATCGCACCGGGTTCGAGTTTGAATTCATCGTCGGTTGTTTCGAGGTAGCCGAGCGTCGCGAGAATCGGTCGCAGCGCAGCGGCCCACTTCGAGTAGCCCGCCTTGTTGGGATGGAGCAGATCGGGGAACTCGGCCGCTTTGGCGTCACCCTGCTCGTCGGCGAACAGCTTCCACGTTTCGATCAGCGTCACCTGTGCATCGCCCTTCACGGCGGCGGCGTACAAGTCGTTGATCTGTTTGATCTTGTCGGCCGGTCGCGACTTCGTGGCGGAACTCGGGAAGACCTGACAGACGATGATCGGCAGTTTCTCGTTGTGCTTCTTGAGTTCCGCGATGATGAGCTTGAAGTTGGCGGCGATCGTTTCGGGTTCGGCTTTCTCTTCAAGGTCGTTCGTTCCCATGAGCAACACGACGCCGGTCGGGTTGAGTGCCAGCACGTCGTCCTTCAAGCGAATCAGCATCCCGCGCGTGGTGTCTCCGCTGATCCCGCGATTCGCGACCTTGACGCCGGGAAAACTCCCGCCGACATCGTCGCCCCAACCTTGCGTGATCGAGTCACCGAGAAACACGAGCGACTTCTGATCCTGCTCGACTCGCTTGGCCCAACCGCTTCGCTTCTCAGTCCACAAGTTTTTGAACCAGTCGTACCGTCGAATCGGACCCGCGCCGGGAAGGCCATCGTCCGTGGCAGGAAGCTCGATCGAAGGCTTTGCAGTCTTCTCTTCCGCACGAAGAGGACTCGACAGTGAACCGAGTGCCATCGCGACCAACATCAACAGGAGAGAACGAGTCGTGAGCTTCATGGGAGTACCGTGGCCAATCATTTTGGAGGGTGTGATGGGGGCGAACCTCGCGCTGTAGGATGGGCACTCTTGCCCGTCCGGATTTCGGATCGCATCGCCGATGCTGGAAGACAGGACGGGCAAGAGTGCCCATCCTACAAATGAGGCATCAGATCACTCGTCCGACTCGCGCAGTTTGGCGAGGACGGTCAGATCATCGAGGGTCGAGGTATCACCGGCCGATTCGCGACCGGCGGCGATGTCGCGCAGCAGGCGTCTCATGATCTTGCCGCTGCGAGTCTTGGGCAGTGCCGCGCTGAAGCGAATCTTGTCGGGAGTCGCCAGCGCTCCGATGTGCTTGCGGACGTGAGCGATCAGCTCCTTCTCAAGCTGCTCGTTCCCTTCACCGTTTTTGAGGATCACGAAGCAGCAGATGCCTTCGCCTTTGATGTCGTGCGGGAACCCGACGACGGCCGCTTCGGCGACACGCTCGTGCGCGACGAGGGCCGATTCGACCTCCATCGTCGAAAGACGATGTCCCGCCACGTTGAGCACATCGTCCACGCGGCCCATCACCCAGATGTAGCCGTCTTCGTCCTTTCTCGCCCCATCTCCGGCGAAGTAGCTGCCGGGGATCGACGAGAAGTACGTGTCCTTGAAACGCTGATGATCGCCGTAGAGCGTCCGCAGCATGGACGGCCACGGCTGCTTCATCACGAGCAGACCGCCTTGATTCACACCAAGGCTCTCTCCCTCTTTGTTGACGATGTCGGGGACGACGCCGGGGAGAGGTCTCGTGCAGCTTCCCGGTTTGGTCGCGGTGATGCCGGGCAGGGGCGAGAGCATGATGCAGCCGGTCTCCGTCTGCCACCACGTATCGACGATCGGACAACGCTCCTGACCGATCATGCGGTGATACCACATCCACGCTTCGGGGTTGATCGGCTCACCGACCGACCCGAGCAACCGCAGGCTGGAAAGATCGTACTTGGCTGGCCACTGGTCGCCCCACTTGATAAACGCGCGGATCGCGGTCGGTGCGGTGTAGAAGATGTTGACCTTGTACTTCTCGATGATTTCCCAGAAGCGACCGTCGTGAGGCCAGTTCGGTGCCCCTTCGTACATCACCGTCGTCGCTCCGTTGGCGAGCGGCCCGTACACGATGTAGCTGTGCCCCGTCACCCAGCCGATGTCGGCGGTACACCAGTAGGTGTCTTCGTCCTTCAGATCGAAGACCCATTTGGAAGTCAGCATCGTGCCGAGCGTGTAGCCGCCCGTCGTGTGCAAGACTCCCTTCGGTTTGCCTGTGCTGCCCGACGTGTAGAGGATGAACAGCGGATGCTCGGCGTCGAGTTCCGCCGCGTCGCAGTCGCTGGACGAATCGGCCATCAACTCGTGCCACCAGTAGTCGCGGTCGGGGATCATCTCGACCGGCGAACCCGTTCGACGAACGCAGACCACTTTCTGCACGGACGGCGATTTGGCGAGCGATTCGTCGACGGCCTTCTTGAGCGGAACTTCCTTCCCGCGCCGCCAGCCTCCGTCGGCCGTGACAATCAATTTGGCTTGAGCATCGTTGTTGCGGTCGGCGACGGCATCGGCGCTGAAGCCACCGAAGATGATCGAGTGTGTCGCTCCGATGCGAGCACAGGCCAGCATCGCGATCGCCAACTCGGGAATCATCGGCATGTAGAGCGTCACACGATCGCCCGTCACGACGCCGAGCTTTTTGAGAACGTTCGCAAACTTGCAGACTTCGCGGTGCAAGTCTTGATAGGTCAGGACGCGACTGTCACCCGGTTCGCCTTCCCAGATGATCGCCGCTTTGTTCTTCCGCCATGTCGTCAGATGTCGGTCGAGGCAGTTGTACGACGCATTGAGCTTTCCGCCGACGAACCACTTCGTATCGGGCATCTCACCCTGAATGACCTGGTCCCATTTCTTGAACCAGTCCAGGTTCCCAGCCATCTCGCCCCAGAACGTCGCGGGATCGTCCTTGGCCTGATTCCACATCTGCTGGTATTGAGCCTCACTGCTGATGTGAGCCTTCCGAGTGAAGTCGGCCGGAGGGGGAAAGCTGCGTGTTTCCTGGAGGACGCTGTGAATGTTGTTGCCAGACATGAGGAACGGTTCTCCTGAAGCGATTCGCGAGGCAGTAGGAACGGCAGGACCACTCGAACGGGCGAGGATTAGACTCAGATTTGCGGCCGAATGCCACGGCTGGGCCAGCCCCGATCCTTGGCCAGCCGCGCTTCTCGTGATGCCTGTTCGCATACCGAAGTTTGAGTTGAGTTGTCAGGCCGTTCCGGTCATGGCGCGCGGTCGCTAGGCCCGCTCGTGCGACCGTTGTGAACGCGGGATGCCAATTGACCCCCACTTGCCGTTTGACCTACAAGCCGCACTTGTTTCATTGCAATTCATACCCGCAGCGAGTGAGGCAACGCTGTGTTGCCTAGCGGAAGTAAAGGCTCGTCCCTCATCTCGTCCTCTTTCTTCATCCGTGCCCCGGCCTTGCCATCCGTGCGATTCCCTCTTGTCAAATTGTCTAAGAGAAGAGACCGCACGGATGGCAAGGCCGGGGCACGGATGAAGACGGTCGCTGGAGAGACTTAAGAAGTGGGGCTCTCCGCCATTCGTGTTGGCCCGCAGAAATTAGCCGCAGGGCGCTAGCCCCGGTTAAGCGAAATCGAACCGGGGCTAGCGCCCTGCGGCTGATATACCACAAGAATCAACACGAATGGCGGAGAGCCAGAAGTGGGCGCAATTTGTTTCCGACTCTCGGCTTTGTTCCCTCCCTGCCGACGGGGAGGGAGGAAGAATTCTGAACCTCGCGTCTTCAATACCGCCAGCGAACCTCAAAGGAATGACATGGGCCAGCGTCTGCTCGACAACTCGAATCGACCAGCGGGTGCGCAGGCTGTTCGCTCTGACTTGGCCATTCGTTCTGACGAGGTGACGCGGCTCAGTCTGGCTGCTCACCCGGAACATCAAGGGCTGCATCGCGAGGGCCACTGTGGCGGCGAATACGTTTGTCCCGGCGAAGTCCATTCGATCTCGCACAGCATCCATTTGGCACGGCTGGCGTCCCACTACTCGAAGTGCGGGGAGTGCGATCATCGACACGACACGGGTTCACGCAGACTCGCGGCGGCGGACTTGTCGCGCGAGACGGGGTGTTCGCGCGTCGCGCGACAGTCGTTACTCGCGACCGAAGGCGTGCGCGGAATCTACTTGAACGAGCTTGACCGCACGCGGGCGGCTCAGTGGGGCGCGGCGCTCGCCGCAATGTTGTGGGACGAAGAGCCGCGCCGAGGTAGTGCGAGACGGGACGATTGCAATGCCTGCGATGATGCCGCTTCAGAGCGCAGCGTGTGTGTCGAAGAGGTCGATGTCGGTGGAGTGAGTCGTGACGGTTCGGAGTTGGAATCGAACGAGTTCCTCAGTGTCACTCATGGGACGCGAACGGCGTCATTGCGGCGCGGACCTGTTGTCGTGATCGGGTTCGACGAACGGTCCTCTTCACCCGACATCGTGACCGGTGTCGCGCTCGGTCTGCGGCGGATGGGTTGCCAAGTGATTGATCTCGGACAAGTCTCCGCGCCGTGTTTTCAGTTTGCCGTGCGACAACTCGAGGCGACCGCCGGGATGTTTGTGACGGGAGCCGGTTGTGAACCCGCATGGACCGGGTTGGATTTGGTCGGTCGTCACGCGCGGCCTTGGTCGAAAGGACACCAGCTCGATGAGCTGGAACTGCGGACGAAGGCCGATGTGCTGAGGCCGACTCGCAGCGCGGGATCGCAGCGCACGTTTCAGGCACTCGCACCGTATGAGGCCGAACTGGCGAATCACTTCCACGCACTGAGGCCGCTGCACGTTGTCTGCGGTTCGGCGACGCGACTATTCCCGCGCACACTCGATCGACTGTTTGCGAAGCTGCCGTGTCGAGTGACTCACGTCGCGCTTCCTGTTCGTCAACGAGACCTCGCCGATCCGAACGATGCCGACGTGCGGCGCGTGGCGGCGGCCGTCACGCTGGGAGGGCCGCACTTGGGCGTGATCGTGGACGACGACGGACAGCGCTGTGCGTTCGTGACGGAGCGAGGGCGACTCGTCACAGCGGGCGAGTTGGCACGGACCCTGATCGAGTTTGAACGCCGCGAGCAGCGTGACCTGAAAGTCGTCGTTGACCGCTGTCTGTCGGACGAACTGACTGGCTGGCTGACTCCGCGCCGCGTCGCGTACACGGAGTCCGACGCGACGGCGGCGGGCGCGGTCGAGTTGCTGGAGAGCAGTGATGCTCGACTCGGGCTGCTGGAGGATGGGCGCGTTTGGTTCCGAGAAACTCACGCGACCTGCGATGCCATCCTGACGCTCGCCCGCACCTTGCAGGCACTCAGTTTGAGCGATGCCTCATTCAGCGAGATCGTTCGCGCCGCGAGCATGGACTCGTTCGTCGCGTGAGTCGCGACGGGCTTCCGTTCGATTACGAGCGAGCGGCCAGCGTCGTGTAGTGGCGTTCAGTGGGGCCGATGTAGTTCGACGAGGGGCGAATAATTTTGTTGTCGCTGAGTTGCTCCAGCACGTGAGCGCACCAACCGACGATGCGACTCGCCGCGAAGATGCAGGTGAACATGTCGCCCGGAATCCCCATGTAGTGCTGCAAGCTGGCCGAGAAGAAATCGACGTTGCAGTTACGCTTGATCGAGTTGAAGACGGCCTGCTCCATCGCGATCGAAATGTCGTACCACTGGGGGTCGCCCGTCTCAATCCCGAGCCGTCGCGACAGCTCTTTCAAGTGAATGGCACGCGGGTCTTCGACCTTGTACACGGCATGGCCGAAGCCCATGAACTTCCCCTTCTTGGCTCGAACCGCTTCGACCCACGGGACGACATTCTCGATGCTGCCGACTTCCATCAGAGTCTTGAGAACTTCGGTGTTGGCTCCACCATGCAGCGGCCCTTTCAACGCACCGATCGCCCCCGTGACGGACGAGTACATGTCCGACAACGTGGCGGCGATGACTCGCGCCGCGAAGGTGCTCGCGTTCAATCCATGCTCGGCATGCAGGATCAGAATCAAGTCCATTGCCTTTTCGGCATCAGCGGAGGGAGTCTTGCCGTTAAGCATGTACATGAAGTTACCCGCGTGGCTGAGGTCCGACCTCGGCGACAACGGCTCCAAACCAGCGGATAAGCGACGAATCGCGGCGACGATCGTCGTCATTTCGGCGGTGAGGCGAATCGATTTCTCGAAGTTCGCTTCAGGAGATTCATCTTCGGCGATGGGGTCATGAGCGGCCGACATCGAGACGGCCGAACGCAGAGCGGTCATCGGAGGCGTGTGGCGTGGAAGTGACCTCAGGAAGTTGAGGACCGGTGGTTCGACTTCACGATGATGAACGAGCAGCTTGTTGAAATCGGACAACTGAGCCGCGTTCGGCAGTTCGCCCTTGAAGAGCAGGTAGGAGGTCTCTTCAAATGTCGAGAGCTTTGCCAGCTCATGGATGTTGTAGCCGCGATAGATGAGCTTCCCGAGATCGCCATCGACATCGCAAATTGTGGTGTCTGCCGCGACGACTCCCTTAAGTCCCTTCGCAGCAACTTTGTCGGCCGCGTGATCTTTGTCCAAAACGGCTTCGGCACTCATGAAATTCTCTCTCAAATCGGGCGGACACAGATTGGATGGACACATTGGACGGACGTAAGGCGAGCGGCATGATTTCTCTTCCCCAGACCAACCCGAAGCGTGAGCGAGGGTGTCCATTCAGCGACCCCCTCACTCACGCTTTGGGTTGGTAAACATTTTCTGCAGGTCGCCTAATCACACGCGGCAAATCCGTGACCGTGAAGCTTCTTTTGCATGGCAAAACAGCCAGATTCGATGTCCGGGGGAGAGTATAGCCATCGTCGCGCCACGACTTCAACGAAGCAACTCGCACCGAAGATGACCTGTCCGTCAGGAATAGCAGCGGGTGTAGGCTGTTTCATTTTGGGTTGATAACGGAGTTCAGATTGCGGCTCAAAACGGTTGCCCGGATTGGGCAGTCAAAGCCTGCTGTCGGACGAGCGACTTTTTTGTGAAATTTTTTCCCTGATGAAAACTTTTTTGAACGCTGAGCGCGAGCCTTTGTTAGCATCTCCACCTCGCCGAACGCCCATCGTTCGAGCAAGATCGCAACGAGAGAAAGGATGCTGTCAATGCGAGCCACGCTCTTCCACCATTGGAATTGGTCCACCGACTGTCCGTCCGATCTCCCGAGCGAGTCATCGCGCGTAGGTTCGGGACAACTCCTCGCGAGCTGGACTTTCGTCACGACTTCTGCGCAGACTGGCATCACACAAGTTGCCATCGCAAGGGAGACGGGATGACAACGAGACGTGGACTGGAAAGGTGCTTCTATTCTTAGTGGACTGGAGTACTGTGTGACCGGCAGCATTGCTGGAATGTTCGTGCAAAATCGAGTGACCTCCCCGCAGAAGTCACTCGCACAAGGAAGTGCCTGTTTCTCAGAAGGAATTGACCCAAATGCATCGCTTTAATCCTGACCTGGCCACACTGTTGACTGCCTCACGTGCCAAAGGGTACGCGACCTTTCAACTCCTCAACAAGTACCTACCCGACGAGGGCGGCGAACCCGAGATGGTTCACGAACTGATCGCCATCTTGGACGACGCCGGGATG
>JAYTXB010000781.1:0-3903 GCA_043743205.1 Schlesneria sp. | reverse complement strand
TTTCTTGCGCTGGCCATGCACCACAGGTCGCGTCATCAACACGTCGAGGCGGTTCCTCATGATGGGACCACGCGATGACATTCGCCGAATGGAATCACGGTCTGTTGTTCGCCGCCGTGTTGATGGTGATGGGTGCGATGCTCCTCGTTTCAGCCGCTGCCGTGCGAGACCGGCAGATCGCGCTCGGAGTGCTGTCACAAGCCATCGTCGTCGCCTTCTCGACCAGCGGAGTGTTTTATGGACGAAGTGAGTTGTTGCTGGCCGCGATCTCACTCGTCGTAGTCGCGGGCTTGTGGAGTTGGCTCGTCGATCATTCCCAGTTCGCGAATTTGGGTTCCAATCCATCGCCACTTCCCACGCGAGCCGATGCGGTTGCTCCCCACACGCACCACCTGCCACCGGGAGATGCACGCGCCGACGACGAGTCCGTGGGATAGGCATCCAGCCTGTCGGCTCCAATTGAACGAAGCGACTTTGGGAGCGGGGTCGCAATGACTTTCCGAATTTGGTTTTGGTTCCCTCCCCTCGGCGGGGAGGGTTAGGGAGGGGGCAATGACGAGTTGCGACTCGACTTTACGAAGCGATGTCAGCGAATTTGAAATTGTCTCGGCACCGATTGGTCACAACGCGGTCGGTCCAATGTGTCACAGGCATTGGACAGGATTGCCGTCAACGGTGACTCAGCCGCGACCGAGATAGACTTGATCGCGGGGGAGGACGATCGCTTCGAGAAAGTTCACGTCAGGGGGGAGCGTCACCATCGCGAGAGCCGCGCGGGCGATGGACGCCGGCTCCATCATCGGCTCCTCGTCCGAAGTCTTGCCCGACTCGACGCGGACGTTGCCCGGATGCAGGCACGAACAGGTAATGCCGTACGGTCGGCCATCGAGCGCGATCGCCTGCGTCAGTCCCCATACGCCAAACTTGGCGGCAACATAGGGAGCACTTCCCTCGCGAGGCCGCTGCGCACTGATCGAGCCGATGTTCAGAATGCGTCCCGATTGGCGGGGCTTCATCAATCGAAATGCCGCACGACTGCACAGGAACGTTCCCGTCAGGCACGAGCCGATCACGTTGTCCCACGCGGCGAGCGACACTTCGTCGAGCGGCCCGCCATCGAACGCTCCCGCATTGTTGACGAGAATGTCCACTCGCCCAAACCGCTCCCGCACGGCCTCGAAGAGTTTTTCAACGTCCTCCTCGCGCGAGACATCGCACGGCTGAGCGAACACGTCGGCTCCGGTCGCTCGCAACTCGTTAGCCACCCGCGCGAGCTTCTCGCCATTGCGAGCACACAGTGCGAGCGAAGCTCCCTCCGCTGCAAACGCGATCGCGATGGCTTTGCCAATCCCCTGATTGGCCCCGGTAATCACCGCGACTTGGTTGGCGAGTTGCTTCATCGTCGTGTCCTCTGCGGCTTCATCAGGGTTTAGAATTCGACGTTGTAGCGTTCGGTCAGGACGCGGCGGACTTGGACCATGCCGTCTTCGATCTGCTTCCATTCCGAGATGCGGACCTGGGTGGCTGCGGCATTTTCTTCGGTCCGGATCTGGCCACGCTCCGGTTCGACGCGCACCGTCGTTGACCAGGAGTACGTGCCGTAGGTTCCATACGGACCGACCGAGTTGTAGCCGCTGTTGGTCTGATAGTTGGGCTGCGCTTCGCGCACACCGCTCCGACCCCCCGCCATCCGCTTCGCCTGCGCCTGATAGCGGAACGAATTGCTGACGTTGCCGCCGAACGTGAGCAGGTCCTTGTCAACATCCTTGATCGGCAGATCGTCGATCTTGCGGGCATACCGCTCAAACCAGACGGCGTGATTGTCGCGAGTCTTGTTCAGCGTCTGATGCAGTTCATCGATCAATCCCTTGACCGAGCGGAAGTACTTCTGCGATGTCGTGGCCTTGATTGTTTCGGGTGAAGGAGCAATGGAGGGACTCGTTTCTTCGGCTCTCAGATCGTGGTGACCGGAACCCGGTGCGATCAGGCTGACGATCTGCCGCAACCCGACGGTTGAGAGTTCTCCAGTCCATGTGACGGATGTGCCGGTCACCTCAGCCGACCAGTTGTCAAAATCGTCCAGACCGGCTCCGACTTCGTTCAGGACGGCTCCCAACAGATACTTGGCATCGGGCTTCGCGTCCGCCGCCGGTTTGCCGAAATCGACTCGCAGCGTTCCTTCGCGACGGTCGCCGAATCGGAAGGCGAGCGTCGCCCCCTTCACACTGGCCAGCAACTCGGCCAAGTCCGCCTGCACGGCGATCTTGTTCTTGAGCGGTTCTTGCGTGGCGAGAAAGGCTCGCGCGGCGGGAACCGTGACGCACTCGGACAAGTCCAGCGCGAGGACCAGCGGACTCGCCGCGCTGATCTGCCCAACAGCCTGCACGAGATACGGAGAGGCTTGCGGCCCGGCCGTCTTCTTTGCAGTGGCCACCCAGCGCGAGACCACCTGCCGGTTTTGTTCAGTTGTTCCGAGAATCACACCGGGAGCCAATTCGACAGCGGTCGTTCCGTGGGCGAGTCGAATCGCTGACTGACCGGCCAGCGTGTCGAGTTGTCCTCCTTCGCGACGGGCAATCGCGGCGAACGAGGGCGTTTGTGCGAACTCGATCACTCCCAAATCCCACTCGGACTGAAACGGGCTGCTCAATCCGAGCTGCGATGCGAAGATGACTCGCTTGGATTCCGGAGGGACGGACAGTTCGTGGTTCACGAAGGCGTCGGTCATCTTCTGCCGCAGGTTCTCTCGCAGCGCCAACGGAGTCTGAAACAGAGATTCCACGTCCACGATGGCCACCGCGTTGGCATCGGCCGGAATCCAATTCATCAATGTGGCGGGAGTCTCCGCGTGTACCGAGCCGACGCCGACAAGTAACAGGCTGATCCAAACAGATTGAGCAACACGAAGACTCATGAGTGGCGGTTCCCGTGAGATTGTTTGAGTGCCCGACGTGAGGCGGCACCCTGAACGACGGCAGTGCCCAACGCAAGCGACTTGCGACGAAGGGAGCCTGTGATTGACTCGCATGACGTTACTCGACACGGGCGATATCATGCGCCCTCGTGAAGACGACTGTTTCTCAGGAAGTTTGCTTTTTAAGGACTGTTTTGTGGCTGCCAATCGACGTGCTGATGTAGACAAAGCTCTGGAAGATGTGGATTTCACAAACAACACGTATCAAGTCGAGTTTGATACGACGCTGGGCAAGATTCTGCTCGACGTTTACCCCGACGTGGCTCCCGGTCACGCGAAGAATCTGATTGGTCTGACAAAGATCGGCTTCTACAACGGGATCATCTTTCACCGAGTGATCTCGAACTTCATGATTCAGGTCGGCTGTCCGCAGGGGACGGGGACCGGCGGGCCGGGCTACACGATTAAAGCCGAGTTCAACAAGACGCCCCACGACGCGGGCATCCTCTCGATGGCTCGTACCAGCGACCCGAACTCGGCCGGTTCGCAGTTCTTTATCTGCTTGAGTCGCTCGGGAACGCAGTCACTCGACAACCAGTACACCGTCTTCGGCAAGACGGCCAATCAGGCAAGCCTCGATGTGGTGAAGGCGATCGGCGTTGTCGAAACCAATCACAGCGACCGGCCCCTGAAGGAAGTCAAAATCAACTCCGCCAAGGTGATCATGACACCGAAGTAGTTTCGACGGGAACCACGAAAAAGACCAAAAGCACGAAAATAGACAGAGGGCGATGTCGGCCGGGCATCGCCCTCTGCCCGCTAATTGGGTTGGGAGTGTCACCCCACAGCATCGAGAGGCGAGACCACGGTTGGTGGTTTCCTGTTTTGACGCGAGCGAATTTCAAAACTAGCCCAACGCGCAAGCGAGGGCTTTGCTCCCACCCGCTCGAAGACCTCGCTTGCGCGTCGGGCTAGTCAATGCTGATGCA
>JAYTXB010000780.1:0-2173 GCA_043743205.1 Schlesneria sp. | reverse complement strand
TCCTGCACTACAACCAGCCGCTCGCCACCGAACTCCACGCCAAAGACCGCGTCCACACCTACGGCAGCTTCTGCATCGCGGACATCAGGAAGTGACATGACCGATTCACCCCCCTTTCTCCGCCGCGTGTCGATCCGCAACTACAAGAGCATCGCCGAATGCGATGTCGAGCTTGGCAAGTTCAACGTGATCGTCGGCCGAAACGGTTCGGGAAAGAGCAACTTTCTGGACGCGATTCGGTTCGTGGCGGAGAGTCTCGATACCTCACTCGATCATGCCGTCAGAGCGCGCGGTGGTTTTGAAGACGTTCTACGGCGAACCGACTCCACACCAATTGTCCTGGCAATCGAACTGCAGTTTGGTTTCGCCGACGGAAGATCGGGAACCTACGCTATCGAGTTGGGCTGGTTGCCTCAGGGCCGCTTTCGCGTGCAGCGAGAATTGTTGGACATCAAGATTCCAGGGCGAGACGCCGTTGGGTTTGAAACCAGAGATGGCGAAGTGACACAGGTAACTTCGCAGCACACTCTTGCTTTGGACTTGGCGAGTGACAGACTTGGCCACGCATGGTCTCCTTCATTGCCGAAGCCTGCGGCGGATCGCCTCTACTTGGTGGCTCTTTCAGGGCTGAGCGAATTTCGTGAGGTGTACGATGCGCTCACGTTGATGCACACGTACAACGTCATCCCCGAACAGATTCGCAAGCCGCACCCGGCTGACGCCGCCAAGACACTCCGACGCGATGGCAGCAATCTCGGCAGCATCGTGAGTTGGATGTTCGCGAATCACCAAATTCTCATCACACGGGTGCAAGAGTATCTCCATGCGGTCGTTCCGCAGATCACGGCGTTTGGCCCCTCGTCGGTCGATGGATACGACTCGTTGAATTTCTATGTTGGCGAGCTAGGAACAACCCTTCACGCCAGTTCCATGTCCGACGGGACACTTCGCACCCTCGGAAATCTGATCGCCGCGATGCAACTCGTGAACTATGGTCATCCGTTGTCCGTCGTAGGGATTGAAGAACCCGAGGCATCACTCCATCCCGCCGCGACTCGGGCGCTCGTTGATGGCTTGCGGGAAGCGGCCGTCCATTCGCAGGTGATCGTGACATCGCACAGTGCGGACTTGCTCGATTCGGTGGACTTCGAGACGGATATGCTCCTAGTCGCCGAGATGGTTGGCGGTGTCACGGTGATCGGTCCTATTGATGCCGCGAGTGCCAGTGTCATCACCGATCATCTTTATACTGCTGGCGACCTATTGCGGATCGACCAGCTTCAGCCGCGAAGTCGCCAAGCTTCCAAACACGTTCTCCAGCCAGCGACATCGCTGGCAATCGAGTAGGAAGTGTCGCGATGAGCCGACTGCGAATCATTCCTATCGTTGAGGGCTTCGGCGAGGTACAGGCCGCACGAACCTTGCTTCAGCGAGTCTGGGTGGAATTGCTTGGTGGGGAGTTTGTTGATGTTCTGCCGCCGATTCGGGGAAAGCTGGATCGACTGGTTTCAGATAAATTCGATGACTTGTGTAAGTATGTCGAGCTTGCTGTCGGCAAGTTGAAGGCTGTGGGGGACGACGGCTGTCTTGGACTTGTTTTAGTTCTCGTGGATGCGGAAGACGCGGCTTCATGCCAGCTCGGGCCTTCACTGTTGGAACGTGCCAAGGCGTGCAGGCCCGATGTTGATCTGACGTGTGTTGTGGCGACGCCGTGCTTTGAAACGTGGTTTGTTGCCGGCGCGGAGTCGCTCACTGAACATCTCGATTTGGTCGGCGATGTACCGTTGCCTTCCGCTCCCGAACAAGCTCGCTTGGGAAAGGCGTGGATCAAACAACGTATCCGCAGACCGAAGTACAGTGAGACTGTCGACATGCCGCGTTTGACGGCGGCGATGGATTTGAAGCTTTGCCGCGAACGGCCTCCTTCGTTCGACAAACTGTGTCGAGAGCTTGAGGCTCGACTGGTAACAATCAATACAAAAGACTACTGACCACCGTCATCGCGCTGCTGCCGTGGTCCCCATTTGATGAAGAGGTTTTGAACGTGACAGATATGAAGCTCACACTCGGACTTGAGAGTGGTGTTGATTCGGAATCGCGAGAGGCGGTCACTCGGAGACTGAGGGAGCGCAAGGAATTGTTGGGGTATATCAACCTCAAGCTGGCGGCCAAC
>JAYTXB010000779.1:0-1628 GCA_043743205.1 Schlesneria sp. | reverse complement strand
CGTTGTCGCGTGTAGAAGTACTCCATCTGTTGCCGCTCGAAAGCCAGCTCTTGAAGTTGCTCTTCCTTACCTGTCTCACGCAGCAGCGCGATCAGTTCGGGGTTCAAGTCGAAGTGATTCTCGATCGACGTTTTGCCGGGGCCGGTGATGAACAGCAGCCGCTTCACACCGGAATGCGATAGCTCATCGACGATGTATTGCACGACCGGCTTGCGACCGACCGGCAACATCTCTTTGGGTTGGCTCTTGGTGGCGGGCAGGAGTCGAGTCCCGTGTCCGGCAACCGGGACGACCGCGATGTCGATGGGCATGTGTGGTGTCTCTGAGGTGAAGTGGCCCGAGTCGAAAACGCAGGTGGCAAGTCGGGCGGGAGGATAGCAATTCAACTCACACGACGACAGTTTGTTGAGGTTGCCGCAGTGTTTCGTCGCTTTGATACTTTGCACGGCCCAAACCGAGATATTTGAATGTCGCCATGTTTCGCTAGAACGTGGGCTGCTGGAGCATCACACCCGCACTCTGAAGTGCGGTCGCGTTATACCTCGCGCGGTCAGGATTGACCGGTGGACGCACCACGCGAATGCGAGTCATGGAATGCCTCGCCTACGTAGCTCAGGCATTCCATGAGTGAAATGTTTCAAGCGAGCCGTGTGCCGTGAGGCCACGGGTTTCCTGCGGCGATCAAGAACCCGCAGCCTCACGGCATGCGGCTCGCCAGAGTCTCAATCTTGGCCGCGTGAGGTATAAGTCCGTGGGATCGGCTGTCAGCCTGCCAGAGAATCAAAAGTGGTTGTGTTTAATCCCCCATGACAGGCTGGAAGCCTACCCCACACGAATCTCCGACAGCCCCCTCTGGCGAGGTGCAGCTACGTCTCACTTCAGCCCGCGAGAGGTCAGGCCCTCAGCTCGTCTGGGATGAGTTACCAAGTGACGCTACCATCCATGCCGTGGCGCGAGATCGGCGGCAGCCATCGTTAGGCAGCTCTCCTAACCCTGATCGCCAGCAACACGAATACTCGTTGCGCGGACGCAAAAGGAACAGCATGACTCGTGGCAATCGAATCGGACTTGTGAGCGTGTTGATTGTCACGCTGTTCGTGGGTGACGGGCAGCGTCGCGTCAGCGCGGCCGATCTGTCGGGTACGGCTGTCAAAGAGGCGATTGAACGCGGGAAGAAGTTCCTCGTCACTCAGCAGGAAGCGAACGGATCCTGGTCGAATGAAACGGCAGGCCAGCAGGTGGGTGTGACGAGTCTCGTCGTGCTGGCACTGCTCAATTCGGGAATGACTCCACAAGACTTACCCGTGAAACGCGGCCTGAAGTTCTTGAGAGAGAATGAGCCGGACGTTCATCCCGAAACCTACCAAGTCGCTCTCGCGATCATGGCTCTGGCCGCAGCAAAAGACGGAGCCACCGATCGCGTGCGGATCAGTCATCTCGCGCAGCGACTCGAAGCGGGACAAGTGACACAGACCAATCCTGGTGCTTGGGGATACGAATTACGCGGCGGTGGTGGTCTGATTGGTGGAGACGGCAGCAACACGCAGTTCGCCATCCTCGGTCTGCGCGAGGCGGTCGAAGCGGGGGCCGTGGTCAGTCGTGAGACATGGCAACGCAATCGCGACTAC
>JAYTXB010000778.1:0-1061 GCA_043743205.1 Schlesneria sp. | reverse complement strand
GAACACATCAGCCGGAACGCGCTAGCGTCCGGTTCTCGTAGTTCTCAGCAAACCGGACGCTAGCGCGTTCCGGCTAATTTCTAAAACAAGTGCCATTGGGCTGACGCCACTCCGCTCAGAATTTTTTCTCCGACAATAAACTTCAGTGGCTCGATCCGGGCCATTGCGATTCCTCCTCCTTCTAATCACAGACAATTCACCATCATGTATCGAGTTCTGATTACCGACGATCTTTCCCCGGCTGGCCTCAAAATTCTGCGGGAGACTCCCGGCGTTGAGGTCGATGTCCGCAGCGGCAAGCACACGCCGGAGCAGGTTCGCGAATATCTGAAGGAGGCGGATGGCATCATCATCCGCAGTGCCACGCGATTGACTCCCGAGATCCTGAAGGATCAGCCTCGGCTGAAGGTCATCGTGCGGGCGGGCGTGGGCGTGGACAACATCGACCTCCCCGCCGCCACGCGCGAAGGGATCGTCGTGATGAACACGCCAGCGGGGAACACGACCTCGACGGCCGAACAGGCGATGGCGCTGTTGCTCGCGATGGCCCGCAACATCGCTCCCGCTGCCGCTTCGGTGAAGGCGGGTAAGTGGGACAAGAAGAGCTTCACGGGGACTCAGCTCGCGGGTAAGACGATCGCCGTCGTGGGACTCGGCCGTATTGGCCTGACAGTGGCTCGCCGCTGTCAGGCGTTCGAGATGCAGGTACTCGGGTACGACCCGTTCCTGTCGGAAGAGCGAGCCCGTGCCGAAGGGATCGAACTCTATCGCGACATCGACGAGCTGGTCGGCAAGTGCGACTTCTTGACGGTCCATACGCCGATGACTCCCGAAACGGAGGGCCTTATCAACGCGGCTCGCATCGCCAAGATGAAGAAGGGTGTACGGCTGATCAACGGCGCGCGCGGTGGGATCATCGACGAAGCGGCTCTCGCCGCAGCCATTCAATCGGGACACGTCGCGGGAGCCGCGTTGGATGTGTTCGTTAACGAGCCACCAACAGACTGGTCGCTCGCGCAGATGCCGCAGGTTCTCGCCACGCCGCATCTCGGAGCCTCGAC
>JAYTXB010000777.1:0-1402 GCA_043743205.1 Schlesneria sp. | reverse complement strand
AAATCAGCCGCAGGGCGCTAGCCCCGGTTTGTTTTCGCTTAACCGGGGCTAGCGCCCTGCGGCTGATGAATGCGTTCCAACACGAATGGCGGAGAGCCAGTTTTCCCAGACTACCGTACTGTTCCATGAAATCAATCAACTTCATTCATTTTGTTTCATCTCAGTGACTGATACCCGGGGTTTCGGTGACACACTCTGAAGTAAACGGCACCGCACCCGCAGGCGTTGCAAAAATACAACACGGCGGAAAGTCGGAGGCGGAGAGTTCAAATTCTTCGCCATTTTCTTTGTCTTCGCGACCGTCACAGTCGTACAGACCGGAAAACCCTTCCGGACGGGTAGAGTCGAAGAAAAGAAGCGCGGTGCGAGAGAAAGAGTTCCAGCGGTCTGCTGGTGCGTCAAACTCGCCTTCGTGATCGGAGTGACGCCACCTAGAATCGACCGCTCGAAAGGTGGCCTCAGTCATTACGGGGTACGGCAAGCTGCGGTGGGAATCGCAACAGGAACCCGATGCAAAAGGAGTTCAGTCATGCAGGGCTGCGACTGGCGGATGAGGCGACGCTGGATTCTTCAGGTCGCGATTGTGCTGACCGTTGCTTGCAGTGGTGGTGCCTCTACGTGGGGAGGCGATGCCCCTTCGAGTTGGCTTGATGACGCCGCTCTCCATGACGTGCAGTTCATCGGGACCAAGACCGGATTCGCGGTCGGCGGTCACGGCGCGATCTGGAAGACGGACGATGGCGGTCGTGCGTGGAAACTCCTGCCGAGCGGAACGACTGGATCGTTGCACAGCGTTTGTTTCCTGACCGATCAAGTCGGCTGGGTCGCCGGCCGTGATGCGGTTCCGTTCGCGGGACTCGATGCAGGCATACTGCTCTTCACGGAGAACGGCGGTCAATCGTGGCGACCGTTGGGGCAACAGGCGTTACCCGGATTGAGCTTCGTCAAATTCTTTGGCCTCGAAGAAGGGGTCGTGGTGGGTCAGCCTTCAGCCTTGTCACCGTCGGGCATCTTGAAGACGGGCGATGGCGGGCAGAGTTGGCAGGCCGTGGCGGGAACGGTCTCTCATCCGTGGCGCGCGGCCGCGTTTGTCGATCGTGAATTGGGCGTTGTTGCGGGACATGCGGGCCGATTGTCGTTGATCGGGGGTGAACAACTTCTCGCGTCGAAGTTGCCACCGCAGGGGCTGCGATCGATTCGAGCAGTTGCCATGCAGCACGATGACAACGGGTGGCTTGCGGGTGATGGTGGTCTGGTGCTGAAGACGAGTAGCGGTGGCGTTGTTTGGGAATCTCCCGCGACCTTGTTACCCGAAGAGCTGCGTCAGGGGATCGACTTTCAAGCGGTCGAGATGCGCAAGGGGCGAGTCTGGTTGGCAGGTTCGCCCGGCAGCGTGATCTGG
>JAYTXB010000776.1:0-3145 GCA_043743205.1 Schlesneria sp. | reverse complement strand
AAGCGGCTTTCTCGCCTCCTCGGTTTCAAAATCGCAATGATCTCCGTTTCAAAGTTTGAATTGGTCGCCACGGGGCGACCTTTGCAGCCGCACATACTTGCACGGCGCATGACCTTCGTCGAGTCTGAAGCTCGGTAAAAGCAGCTCTCGAATCTGAAGGCAGGGAACGACGGTCATCTGCGAACGTCGTTCAACCCGCACTTCGAGTGCTGTTGGAGTCAGACACCGACATCGCGAACTGCATGAGGCCGCTCGGCGACGCTCTCAGTATGAGCCAGCGTGTGGAAGCCCGATCCAAGTCCCGCCAGTGCCGTTCGCCGTCGGAGGAATTCCAAGTCGAGGCGTAAGACACAATCTCATGTTCGTGCGAACCTCGAAGTGGTACGTCGACAAGCGTGTTCAACATAATCAATGGTCGACCATCGTTTCAAACGACCCGACCGATTCTGCTGATGGCTCACAGCTCAGTCAGCTGGGCTCTATCGCCTCAAACTGCAATCGCTTCTGGAGGCGTTCGTCTTTCAAAAGTCGACTCTTGGCCTCCTGGAATGCTCGCCGCAAGAACGGGGGTGGGGAAGTTTCCAGTGTCACGTACTTCAACAGTCGCCGGCGAAGACCATCAACGATGTGGCGGGACAGGTGAATCCGGACCGCCAGAATGTCTTGCAGCGTGCGAGGCTGTGCCCCGTACAGGCGTAACGAAGACGGTGCTGATTGTGACATCGACCGCGTTGAATCGAACGGCGCGATCCGCAATCCCATCTCTTCCGCCAGCGAGTGACAGGTCAGCACGAGCGTTTGAGCATGTCTCAAGAGTGTGGGTTCGAGCTTGGACATCTGCTCGATCAGCCGTTTACGGACAGGCGCAGACCGGTGTTTGCGGAACTGACTGACCAGTTGCAACAGGTTCGCAATATCGTACGTGTCGGTATCGACGCCGTCGTGATTGTCGAAGGCCGTCAGTCGCAGCGGACACGGACTGACGGACAGTCTGTGCGAAGCAATTCCAGCGGCCACGGCCGCCCTCAACAATACGTTCGTGAACTGCTCCAACCGGTCCATGCTTTGCCTGATCGCATCGACCTGCGAACGCAGATCCGCCGCTAGGTTGCGTACCTCCTGACGGGTGTTGACGATCAACTGGTCGAGGTCGAACGCGAGCTTGGCGTAGTCACCATGGCCGATGTATTGCCGCTGCCGACGACCATTCTTGCGAACAGTCCGACAGTAGTACTCTTTGTTCCATCGACGTTCCCAGGACATAATGGGCAGCCTTGTGTGACCTGGTTGGATGGGATGTCCGGTCGCTCAGGCGGAACCGCTGACCCGGACGATCGGCGGGCGATAAAGGATTGAGGTTGAATCGCTGATCGAATCGTCCGCCGCTGGCAGGGTGAGCGCTTCGGCCTGCCTTCGTAATTGAAGATAGACCTCGCATCGGGTGCGAAGGTCGATCCCCTGTGCGGGTGACAGTTGTGAGACCTCCAGCGATTGAATTCGCAGGAACACGCGAACAACTTCCGCTTCGAGGTCAGTGGGCTGCTGGTCTTCTGATGCGGCTGGGGGTGGATCGCCTGCCTCCGGAGTGACACGCCACAGGTATTGCAGCAGTGTCTGGCCACCCCAATAGGCCATTCGCCGCCAGGCCATCCCTGAGACATCAAAGGGTTCCCGGTCAGGCAGGCATTGCAGATGCGACCTCAATGCTGACATCACGGCGTCAGAAGCCGTCATTCGAGAACGGACATCAAAGAACGTGTCGTGATAAATCGTGACAATTTCCTGCGAGACTTCCGCATGGCGAGCGACATCGGAAATTGAAGCGGCGGTGAGCAGCCAGGTCTCCAGGCGGAGACGGCGTCGATCTGCGGCCTGGTAGATTTCCAATGCAGCCTGATGCAACGGACAGACTCGGGCCTGAACGCATTTGCCGATCATCGACTCACGCAGCCGCAGCAGACGCTTGTCGAGCACCACCTCCAATGAGCGGCGGCGTCTGGCAAGCACGAGTTCACCCGCCAGTTGCCAGCGCCAATTCAACGCGCGACAGGGGTTGGCACCGTCAATATCGGCTTCATTCATGATGCACGGGTCCTGTTCGAGGAAAAACGAGTAACGGATGGATTTGGTCGCCAATAGAAAAGAGTCGGGCGGCGAGCGAATCAACTGCTGCGGCCGCCGTCAGAGGACTGCCGAGGCGATGTGAACCCAGAAGGTTGTGCGAACCTCGAAGAGGAACTTCGACAGGCGTGAACCAATTATCATTTACAAAATCACCGTTGGCGATCACCGGACAATGTGTCCAGGAATCGCCAACGGCATTGGTAACAACCTCGGCTTATTCTGGCTTGCGCCGAAGCAATTTCGTGAAAACGTCCCGCGCCTGGTGTAATGCTTGAGCGAGGGCATCACCCATCGGGGCTTGCTCAAGCCCGCCATACTCCCGCATCGCCCGGAGTCCTCTAAGCAGGTCTTTTTCTATGTCGTAGCGTGGGCGTGGTCGCTCCATCCGCCGAAGCTGTTCGGCATCCGCCGCCTTCTCCAGCGCCTCCCTCACGACATCGTTCACCGGCTCGCCTGCTGCGACACGTTTCGCAATCTCAATTTGCCGACCCTTTGACAACTTGGCAACCAACAACGCTCGCGTCATCGGCAGGGTGCGGTTGTCCACGGCCTCTTGCAGCTCGAAAGGCAGCGTCAGACACCATTCCAACCGCTCCAACGTCTTTCCGGAGACACCCAGGTCGAGTTCGCGAGCCAACTCTTCTCGGCGGTTACGCCCGGCCATACACGAGTGATCCGGGTCGGATTTCTTGAGCGCCTTCAACGCTCGAAATGCACGTGCTTTTGCCAGCAGCGACAGTTGCCGACGATTGACGTTGTCTTGGATGAATCGGCGAGTCACCGCCGTTTCACTTACCAGATCGACGCGCACCCAAACCATCACCTCGGTCCAGCCAAGCAGGATGACGGCGCTCAGTCGCTGGTGGCCGCAAATGATCGTGCCGTCCACCGTGACCTCGATCGGATTTAGCAGTCCGTTGGCCTTGATGTCCTTCGCGAGCCGCTCGATCTCCCGCTGCGAGACTGCGCCGAAGATTTGGGACTGCTTCGGATGCGGCCGCAGTTTCGACACGGGCCACGA
>JAYTXB010000775.1:0-1746 GCA_043743205.1 Schlesneria sp. | reverse complement strand
ATGTCCGCTCGACCAACCCGCCGACGAACCCCGAATTGCTGGATACTCTCGCGCGAGAGCTGACGGAGCACCGCTTCGACTTTCACCGGCTGCTCCGCTGCATCGTCGCCTCGCGCACGTATCAGGCTGCGACTGAGGTCAACGACTCGAACGCGAACGATGAGCAGAACTATTCGCGTGCCTTGTTGCGGCGACTCGATGCCGAAGTGCTGCTCGATGCCATCTGCGACACAACCGGCGTTCCCGAGAAGTTCGACGGAGTCCCCGCCGGCGTGCGCGCGGTTCAACTGTGGGACAGCGCGGCGACGAACTACTTCCTCACGACAACCGGCCGGCCGTCGCGCACCACCGTTTGTGAGTGTGAGCGGGTCTCCACGCCCAACGTCGCCCAAATCCTGCACACGCTGAATTCGGAGAACCTCGAAGCGAAGCTGTCTCACGAAACCGGTCGCCTAGCCCGGATGGCGGCTCAATTCCCCAAGGATGATCGGCGATTGGTCGATGAACTTTATATGACGTTCCTCGCCCGCCCCCCCACGCCGGACGAAGCCGCAGCCTGCCTCAAACACCTGTCGTCCGCCGAGCCATCCCAACGCCGCAAGGCCATCGAGGACCTAGCTTGGTCGCTGATGAACAGTCTGGAATTTGTGTTCAACCATTGAGAATTGAGAACCGTAGGATGGGCACTCCTGCCCGTCCGGCCTTTTTTACATGTTTCACGATTTCGCATTGAGCAGCACTTCACAATGGATCTTCACGACGAATTCTTCTCATTGATCGCAGCCTTCGACACGGCATCCGTTCCTTACGCGGTGTGCGGTGGAATCGCCGTGGCGATTCACGGGTATCCTCGATTTACGGAAGACATCGACCTGCTCATTCATCCGTCGGACGAACAGCGGGCGTTGCAGGTTGCGGCGTCACGGCAGTTCATTCTGGAGGGCGGACGGTTGCCGATGGGCGAGGGGGAAGATTCAAAGTGGGAGATCGTTCGCGTTTCCAAAGTGATCGGTCGCGCGCTGCTCACGCTGGACCTGATGCTCGCGGCCGAGGAGATTCAACTGGCTTGGGACGACCGTGCCGTGGTCGAGTACTCTGGCAGACGTATCTCGGTTGTGTCGCGACCGGGACTGAAACTACTGAAGCAACTGGCTGGTCGTCGAAAAGATTTGCTGGACCTCGAACAACTGGGACTGACCGATGAAGCCACTCCTTGAACTACACGATCCGAAGCACCCGGACATGTCGCCAGAGGCCATTGAGGCCCGGCTACGTGAAGTCGGGCGGCTCCATAAGCTCGGCATGGCCCTGCAGAATCCAACTTGGGTCTGGCGGGGAAACATCACCGAGGGACAGGTCGCGGCGCGACACGGTGCCTCACTCGAAGCCACAACGAACAAAGTCACTCCTCAGTAAATCGGAGAGCGCGAGATGCCTCACTTCTGCGATGGAATCAATCGCCGCGACTTGTTACGAGTCGGTACGGCGGCGTTTGGGTTGTCGTTGGAGAGCCTGCTCCGACGGCAAGCCGTTGCGGCCGAGAAGGGGAGCGAGAATCGAAGTGACGAGGTGTCGCTGATCGTGCTCTTCCTGAAGGGGGGACTCAGCACCATCGACACGCTCGACATGAAGCCGCAGGCACCGATTGAGTTTCGGGGCGAGTTCGATCCGATCGCGACCAACGTCCCCGGCATCGAGGTCTGCGAACATCTGCCGCGTTTGTCGCGTGAGGCGGACAAGTTCGCG
>JAYTXB010000774.1:0-8274 GCA_043743205.1 Schlesneria sp. | reverse complement strand
CGCTCACACTCAAGCCGGGCGAATGGACCGACATCCAAGCGCAGACCTATTACACGTACTACCTGAGACCGGACGTGACTTGGTCCGACGGAACGCCCTTCACCGCACGGGATCTTGAGTTCGGCTATGCCCTGCTCAACAGTCCGTTCGTCGATGGCGACCACATTCGGACGTACTACGCGGCCCTCATCGAATGTCGAGCACTCGGCACGCACACGGTGCGGATGAGGTATCAGCAGCAATACTTCAAGGCTCCCGAGTTCACGTATGGCATTTCGACCTTCTCGCCGCCATTCCATCTCTTCGAGAAGTTGATTCGCGATGACAAGGATCGGCAACTGACGTTCGAGGCACTCACGCCGCAACAGGAACAAGAGCAGAAAAAGCTCAGCGTGACAGGCCAAGAGTTCGGCAAGTTCTTCAACACCGATGACCGCTGCAACCGCAGCCCGATGGGGACGGGACCGTACATCGTGGACAAGTGGGAGCGCGGCGATCGTGTCGAACTCAGACGCAACCCGAACTACTGGAGAAAGGACGCGGCCGGACATCTCGATCGCATCATCATCAAGTTCATCCCTGACCAAGTGACCGCGATGCAGGCGCTCCGCTCGGGAGTCATCGACTTCTTCTACGACATGACTGCTCAACAGTACTTTGAAGACTTGAAGGATGAGCCGGACTGGTTCCAAGACAAGTACGTCAAAGCGGCGTGGTTCGCTCCGATCTTCAGTTACTTTGGTTGGAACGAACTGAAGCCTCAGTTTCAAGATCGCCGCGTTCGGTTGGCGTTGACCATGCTGTTCGACCGTGCCGCGTTCCTCTCGCAAAAGATGCACGGGGCAGGCATCCTCGTCTCGGGGACTCAGTATTACTTCGGCCCCGGCTATGACCACGATGTCGCCCCGATCGGCTACGACCCCGATGTCGCTCGTGAATTGCTGACCGAAGCCGGTTGGATCGATTCCGACAACGATGGCATCCTCGACAAGAACGGCGTCAAGTTTCAGATCGTGCTCGAACTGGCGCAGGGCAAGAAGATCAACGAAGAAATGTGTGCCGTGCTTCAGACGAACGCCAAGCAAGTGGGGATCGACATCCAAGTGAGAACACTCGAATGGGCCTCGTTCATCGAACGCCTGCGGGCCCGTGAAGTCGAGGCCACGACGCTCCGCTGGACGATGCCGACCGAGAGCGATCCTTTCCAAATTTGGCACAGCTCCGAAGCGGGGCGGCACAAACGCGGGAGCAACGCGATCTCATTCGCCAATCCCGAGGCCGACCTACTGATCGAGATGCTGCGCGTGACGCTCGATGAAAAGAAACGGAAACGCATCCACCAGTCGTTCCATCGGTTGATCGACAGCGAGCAACCCTACATGTTCTTGTGGATTCCCGAAGACCTCGCGGTCTATCACCAACGCTTCCGCAACGTGAAGTGGTACAGGCTGCGGCCGGGCTTCGACTTGTCGGAGTGGTACGTGCCGAAGGATGAACAGGTCCACAAGTAGGCGAGCGGCAGCAGATGATTGTCTCTGGTTTCTCTGGTTCCCAAGCTCCTGCTTGGGAACCGCCCACTCCAAGCTCCAGCTTGGAGAGACAACGCAGCGGAAGCGGAGCTTCCAAAACCAGCGTTCCCAAGCAGGAGCTTGGGAACAAGAGGCGAGAGCAGGAACTTGGGAACCAGATTCAACAGTCATCACAGGCACCCATGACCACGTACCTCCTCAAGCGTTTGCTCCTGATGATCCCGACGTTGTTCGGGATCATCGTCGTTTCGTTTCTGGTGATTCGACTCGCACCGGGCGATCCGGCGTCGCAGAAGTACGGCGGGTCGGGGCAGGCAGCAGCGGGGATGAACGCCGAACGCGGGACGGAAGCGGCCGAACTTCGCTTCCGCGAGAAGCACGGGTTCGACCAGCCATTGCCAGCACAGTTCGCGCTGTTTCTGAAGCGGCTCGCCACGGCCGACATGATCTTCTTTCAGACCGAACAGCCGATCTGGCCTGAGTTGTGGGAAGCACTCAAGGTGACGATGTGGCTGAACCTGATCGTCTTCGTCCTGATCTATGTCGCGGCCGTTCCCTTGGGCATCTTCAGCGCAGCCTATCCGAACTCGGCTCTCGACCGCAGCACGACACTCGGCCTGTTCATCATGTACAGCCTCCCCTCATTCTGGGTGGCCGAGATGCTGCGGATGCTGCTCAGCGACTGGTTCAACTGGCCCATCATGGGGTTGAGGTCCGACAATTCAGCCGAGCTGTCGGCATGGGGACAGCTCGCCGATTACCTACAACACATCGCGTTGCCCGTGCTGTGCATGACCTACGGAGGATTGGCCTACGTGAGTCGCCAGATGCGGGCCGGAATGCTCGAAGTCATTCGTCAAGATTACATTCGAACCGCCGAAGCCAAGGGGGCGGGAAAGACACGCGTGATTTTGGTTCATGCGCTGCGCAACAGTCTCTTCCCGATCATCACCCTGTTCGCATCGTTGTTGCCGTTTCTGGTGGGTGGGAGCGTCATCATTGAAGTGATCTTCAACATCCACGGCATGGGACTGCTCTCGTATGAAGGGGTTCAGCGGCGCGAGTACGATCTCGTCATGACGACACTCATGTTGTCGGCGGTGCTGACGCTGATCGGCATCCTGGTCTCAGACATCCTGTACGTCGTCGTCAACCCGCGCGTGACTTTTGAAGATTAGGCGAGCGGCAAGAAGAAATGTCCCTGTAGGATGGGCACTCTTGCCCGTCCTACAGGGAGGTACGACAATTCCTGCCGCTCGCCTTAGAGGGAGCCACACTGTTGACCGAACACGCTCATTCCGCTGTCTCAGACATACCCATGACGAGTGACTCGATGCCATCGGAAAGCGTATCGACGAAGGGGCCGTTCGCCAGTTGGTTGGGATCGGCCGTGTTGGCCTTGGTCGCGATCAGCATTGCCGCAGCGCAGGCCCCGGCGCGCCTCAGGCTGCTCGTGTTGTTTCCGATTGTGGTCGGCTGGGCGATGGGAGCCGCAACGGGAATGTTTGCGAAGGCCATGCGTGTGGGAGTCTCATCGCGAGTCGCGTCGATGGTCGGAGCGTTCGCGTTCGTCGCACTGGCCGCTTCCTCGTGGCAGGCGTTTCGACTCGATACGGCCGCGCGCGCGGTGTCGCCGCGCAAACAGGAGATGGCCATGAACCTGATGCGGCAGATGGAGCGTGACTCGGGAGGAGAGATCGCCGTGACGCCGACTGCATCTGTGACGGACGAGTTTCGACACTATCTGGCTCGCCGCGTGAAGCAACTCGGTGTCTGGTCCAGTCCGTGGCCCGAGTTGTTTTGGTCGATGGAACTCTTCGCAGGAAGTCTCGCCGCCACGTGGGGACTGCGCGTCTCAAGCCGGAGTCAAGCACTGTGATCGTGGGACTCGGGACAGACATTGTGGAAGTGGAGCGTGTCGCGAAGATGATCGCCGATCATGGGGATCACTTCCTCGAACGCGTCTTCACGCCGGGTGAGATCGCACATTGCAGCGGTCGCCGTGACTCGGCACCGCACTTCGCCGGCCGTTGGGCGGCAAAGGAAGCGGTCATGAAAGTACTGGGGACCGGCTTCACCAAAGAGGTCGGTTGGACGGACATTGAAGTCGTGACCGAACCGAGCGGGCGGCCGGTCATCGCGCTGCACGGCACCACGCGGCAAGTGGCCGAACGTCTCGGGATCGCCAACGTGCTGATCTCGATGTCTCACACGAAGCACTACGCGACGGCGACGGCGATCGGTGTTGGCGGATCACAACTGACAGACCACAACTGAACAACCACCTCTTTTCGCGAATGCGACAACAGTCACAGTTTCCAGCAGTGTGGGAGTTAGTTAGAGTTCGCCTCGTTCCAACGGCATCCCGATAGAGGGCATTCGACGTGAATCTGATCCGACCCAACTTGGCCCGGCCTCAATACAATTCTTGGCAGTCGTGGTTTGTTTCGCGACGGCTGCGCCACTCGCTGCTGCGGCTGATCGTTTGCGTGAGCCTCACGACCGCACTGGCATCTGTGCCGGTCTCAGCAGCCGACATGCTGGTCTTGCCGCTGGCTCAGGCAGCACCCGTCAAGGTTCCTCCGAATATTCGGAAAGCCGGGCGGATGTATGTGTTGGAAAGCGTTGTCGTCTTGGTGTTGTTTGGCGGTGGACTCTATGCCGTCTGCCGCTCCAGTCGGCGGACGTGATTGTACTCGTGCGATGATCTCTAGTTCTCCCGATTCACCGTCGCCCGCAGGTTCGAGGTCTTGCAGTTTGCCACCGCGCGTGGTCGTCACCGGGATTGGTCTGTGGACTCCGCTCGGTTCCGATCGTGAGTCCACGTGGTCCGCGCTGCTGGCCGGACGGTCGGCCTCGCGATGGTTGTCCGCCCCGCAGTGGACTGGCGACGAACGACTGGCCGGTGCGCCGTGCGAGCCACCACCGCACGATTTTCCGCTCTCTCGCGAACCGGTTGTCGAACTGGCGTTGCGCGTCGCTCATGAAGCCGTGCGCGATGCGACTCTTGACGTGAATCGCTGCTTGCCCGAGCGAACAGGCGTGGTGTTTGGCTCCAGTAAAGGCGGGCTACAAACATATACTCGTTTGGCATTGTCGGCTCGATCTCGCGATCACGGACCTTGCGAAGCAGAGGCGTTCGCGGGCGACTCGCGATGGCTCGATGTCTGGCCCGACGCAGCAGCGCGGACTATTGCTGCGACGTTCGATTGCCGTGGTCCGATGTTGTGCCCGGTACTGGCATGTGCCACAGGTTTGGTGGCCTGTCAGCGCGCGGCAGAGTTGATTCGTGACGGCCACTGCGACGTGGTCTATGCGGGGAGTGCGGATGCGTCGTTGCAACCGGCGATCCTCGGTTCGTTCCGCCGCATGGGCGTGCTGGCTCGACCTTGCCACGACAACGCAACCTCTGCGTGCCGTCCGTTCGATCGCGATCGTTCGGGCTTCATGGTCGGTGAAGGGGCTGCGTGCTTGGTGTTTGAGTCACTCGCACACGCTCAGACGCGACGAGCCACTTGGTACGGCGAATGGCTTGCTGGGCGGATGCTGACCGACCCCTCGGGGCTGACTCAACTTGACCCGACGGGACTGTCCTTGAGGCGGTTGTTGCAAGACATCGCGCGCGACGTGCCGCTGTGTCCCGACTACATCAACCTGCACGGGACCGCCACGATTCCGAACGATCGCGTCGAGAGTTTTTCTGTTCGGGAACAGCTCGGATTAGACGCGCGACGAGTTTCCTGTTCGAGCCTCAAGGGAGGACTCGGCCACTTGCTGGGAGCGGCAGGCAGCGTGGAACTGGCGGCAACAATGCTGGCCTTGCGCGATCAGGTCGTTCCGCCAACTGCCAATCTGTATCACCCCGATCCCGACTTCGATCTCGACTTCACGCCGATGGAATCGCGTTCTCGACAAATCGACGTGGCCTGGAAGTTGTCGCTCGGTTTTGGTGGGCACCTTGCGGCCGCCTGTCTTGGGCGAATGCGTGGAGACGGTGATCGAACGAAGCGCGTGTAATCGAAAGACGCGTGGCCGTCCGAGCGTGTCTTCAACTTTGTGCCCGGCTGTGATTGATCCGCCGCACCATTCGCTCGTTCGCGGGCCGCGTGACGGCTTCGGCTGTCGTCGTCGCTTTGGTCAGTCATTCTTGGCGGCTCTGGATTGCAGGCCGGACGCCGAGTAGATTGCCCGCCCGTTGCGAGGGTCTGCGTTTCCGTTTCAGTGTCCCATGCTTCCAATCACTTTCCCCGCGTTGATCGCCTCTGCCTTAAGGAGATGTTCCCGTGTCCACTTCCCCGCCCGTCGTGCCATTGCCCAGCCGTAAGAGTGAAACAACCAAGCCGATCATCCTGATCTCGTACCCGAAGATCGTGCTGCTCTATCCAACTTTCATCGCCGCCATCATTGCCGGGATCATGACGATGGTGTTGGGTGAAGCGAGCCAACATGCCCAAACGATTGGCGTACTGTTCCTCGGGCTGCTGACCGCCAACGTGGTGGTGTTGGCCTTCGACTTTCCACGCACCACGTCGCTCAATCTGTTCTTCGTCGGTGTGGTCCTCGTGATGGGGACCGTACTCGGGTCGATCTATTTCCCGGACCTGTTGCCGAATGTCACTGGCGTCTTAAAGCGGATTGATCCGCGGGCGAACGCGACCTTCTACTTTTGCTTCGTCGCAATGCTGGCGCTGATCTATGTCGCGGTGCTGATCAACGTCCGGTTCGATTACTGGGAAGTCCGTCAGAACGAACTGCTCCACCATCACGGTTTCCTCAGCAGCGTCGAACGGTACCCGGCTCCTAACGTGAGGATCAGTAAGGAAATCACCGACGTGTTCGAGTACATGCTGCTCCGCTGCGGTCGCCTCATCATTCATCCCAGCAACGAGCCGCACACGTATGTGCTCGACAACGTCCTGAACATCAACGCGAAAGAGGCGGCGATCACGAAGATGCTCGGTTCGCTACAAGTCTCCGTTCGCGATGATAAGGCGGGGTGATCGCGGGCTGACGCGGCTTCAGAACTTGGCTTCCGCTTCGGTCATGTGCCAGTGAGCGGGAGCCAGCAGTTCTGATGCACGCGACTGGTGGCTCGGGTGAAGATGAGCCAGCAAGTGGAAGTTGTGTGAGCGGCGAAAGAAGCCGCCCCGTTTCAACGCTCCTTCAATGAGTGGCGAGCCGAAGTAGAGCATCTGAATCTCAGCGGCTCCCGAACGGCGCAGGTGGGACGAGAGCGACGCCAGCACGGCATCGGCCGCTGGCTGATCGACGGCCAGCAAATCGACGATCGCACCGAACGGCAACGTCTCTTCCGGATCGCGTTCGAGATAGATGGCATAGCCGCGCAGCTCACCGCGCTCATTCTGCACGGTCAGTGTGCGGTACTTGAGCTGTGGGTCGAGTCCGAACCTCCAGTGGAGGTACACGCTCGAACGCTCGGTGGCGATGCCATAGTTCTGCGCGGCGGTCTCCCACAAATCGCATCGGATCAAGGCTCGGACCTGGAGGCGGCGTAAAGCTTTTTCAGCGACAACACGCCGGGATCGCGCAGGTGCATGACCTCGCGCATTAAGGCGAGCGGCATGACTAGTTGAATACCTCTTTGGCAATCTGCTCTCGGAGTCTGCCCAATGCGTCGAGGGCTGTTGTAGCATCTTCAACGTCTTTGAATTCTTCGATCATGGCCTCGAAATATTTCGTCTTATGTGTTGCCAAGTGACCTGGTGCCGCGCAAAAACCATTGACCGGCCGCGCAGCGAGTCAACCGTCACGCGAACAGTTGCGGCAGCGTGAGGACCGCTCGGAAAAGGGACAGATTGATGTCGGTCTCGATTGCGGTCCGACTGATGGCGTACAGATCCTTGTGTCCCGGACGACAGTGCGTGCCGAAAAAGGTGAAGGCCAGTCGGAAACCGTGCGTGGCGAGCGATGTCCTGGTAAAGCGGTCAAAACTCGCTGGTCCCCCGACCGGATAGCTGAACGCTTCAATCGGCTCGCCCAGTTCGGCAGCCAGTCTCCGCTGGCACTCGCTCACTTCCCAGTCCTGCTGCTCGGCCGACAAGTTGGCGAGGATCGGATGAGTGACCGTGTGGCCTCCGAATGTCATGCCTCCGCGTTTCATTTCGCGAATCATGTCCCAAGTCATCCAGAGATTTTCGGCGATCGACCGAGGGCAGCGACCGGTTTGAAGAGCCTCCGCTAGGAAGTCGATGTAGTCCTCGGTGACTTCCCCCGGCAGGCCCTTGTAGACGTTGAGCAGTCGTTGGATGGCGGCTTCGCGATCGGGGTCGTCAAACGGCACCGGCGTCGATGTCCAGCGGTTCACAGCCAGCGCAGCCAGACGGCTGGTCCGGACCATCCACGCGATTTCATCCCACCACGGCACTTTGGGAACGTCTAGGAATCCGGTGGTGATGAAGAACGTGGCGGGAACTCCATGCGCTTTCAGTACCGGATAGGCGTTGGTGTAGTTGTCGCGATAGCCATCGTCGAACGTGAACATCAGATACCGTCCATGACGTTCCCGCAGAGCCTGTTCGACATCGCTCAGTCCGATCACGTCGAACTGCTTCGCGGCGGCGGCAACCTGCCGATCGAAGTCCTCGTCCGTCGCACTCCAGAGGTTGCGGTCCAGCAGCGAATGGCGGCGATCGCCGATCCGGTGATAGTTCAGGACCAGCACGCCTTCCCAAGCGCGAGTCGCCCGCAAGGCACGACCGCACCCGGTGAGGTCGAGTGCCTGAGA
>JAYTXB010000773.1:0-5730 GCA_043743205.1 Schlesneria sp. | reverse complement strand
GAGCCTTCTTCGCCTTTTTGTTTCCCTGCGGAACGGCATCGGTGAACGGGGGGCGTTCAAACGTTTGGCCGTCGCCGGTGACGCGCGGGTCGCCGACTTCGGTCAGCGTCTGCATCAGACGTTGGGAAAGCTCAGCCTTGATAGCGGCATAGGTCGCGTCGGCGGCGACGTTCGTGATTTGATCGGGGTCGCTGCGCAGGTCGTACAGTTCTTCCGCCGGTCGCTTGGCGAAGGCATAGTCGTAGTGCCACTTCCATTGCGGGTCGTGTCGATGCGCGACGAGCCACGCTTTGGTGGGACTCGCGTCCATGTCGGCGAACGCGGCGTAGGTGTTGTTCGCGAGCGCAGCGGCATCGGGGGCCGAGTCCGCTGTCACACCAACCGGGCTGCCGAGTGGCCAGCGATCGGGGGCGAAGTTCCTGATGTAGAGATGGTCCTTCGTGCGGAAGCAGCGCTGCGGATAGGGCAGGTTCTGTTCGCGTGCTGTGCCGACGTGACGTTCTCGGCCGCTGATGTTCCACGTGCGCGACGGATCGACTTGCCCCGACTTCTCGCTCTTTAAGATGCCGACCAAGCTGCGGCCGTTCATTCCGGGGGGAGCCTTCGCGCCGCCAGCCTCAAGAAATGTCGGGGCGAGGTCCATCAGGTTGACGAGATCATCGACGACTCGCCCCTGGGGCTGTCCCGGCCAACGCACGGCGAGCGTGACTCCCAATCCGAAGTCGTACAGGTTGCACTTGCCACCGGGAAACCCCGGCGCGCCATGATCGCCGCTGATGACGACGATGGTCTTGTCGAGTTCGTTCGCTTCTTCGAGCCGCTTCAATAGCAAGCCGACTCCCGCATCGAAGCCCTGAATCTCACCGAGGTAATCGGCGAAGTCCTCGCGCACTTCGGGAACGTCGGGCAGGAACTTCGGAAGCTTCCCTTGGAGTGACTCCGGATCAATGCCCCACAACGCTTGGCCCGATCCCGGCTCCCACTGACGATGGACGAGCGTCGGGCCGAACCAATAGCAGAAGGGCTGATCCTTCGGTCGCGCGGCGAGGAACGCATTGAAGTTGCCGGTCACTTCCGCAAACAGCTTTTGCTTGGCGTCGTCGAGCGACGTTCCTGCGCGGACCAGCTTGGTGACGTTCTCGGAGAAGTTGTTGTACTGCCCGCCTGCCTGCTCATACGCGAACTGCCCCGCGCCGAACGGAGCATCGTTGGGAGTACCGGGACTCCAAACCTTGTACGTCTCACCGATGTGATAGCCCGAGTCCTTGAGCAGCAGCGGCCAACTGGGAATGTTCGAGTCCCAGACCGCGCCACTCAGAATGGCTCCGCGCCCGGTGTTGAAGAAGTACCGCCCCGAGAGCAATGCACTGCGACACGGCGTACATGACGGAGCGTTTACGAAGGCATTCCGGAACAGCACTCCCTCGCGCGCGACGCGGTCGATGTGCGGAGTCTTCACGACATCGTTCGGAGACGGCTTGCCATCGACCTTCGCATAGGCGCTGGCATACCGCCCCCAATCATCCGCAAAGCAGAACAGAATGTTCGGCCGATCAGCCGCCGCGACACCGCCCTGAGCGGCGGCAAGAACCCAAAGGACAATTGCGAATCGGTGCATGGCGGCGACCTCTCGTGGTGACTCGTGGTCCACCCCCACTGATTTGAATGTAGGATGGGCACTCTTGCCCGTCCTACAAACACCGATCATTTCAAGATTGGCGAACGCCCAAGTTATGCCGCATTTTCTGGTTCCCATTTTCCGTTGCGGCGGACATACAAATCTTGTGAAAGGGGATGATCCTTTGAGTTCTTTAGTTGGTCGAGAATACCTCGAAGTTGCTCGCGGCCTGCCGACGATCTTGAATCGCAAAAGGCAAGAACATCGCGTGTTGGAATCGCAATTATGTAGTCACCTTTTACGAATTGCCGAAACGAGCCGTCCCAGAGCGAATCGAGCAGAATCAGGCTGGCTTCAAAGTTGCCGTCGAGCAAAACCCCGAACATCTCGCCGCTGGGGTGTGGAAAAACTCTGAGATTTCGATTGTTTGCTATCGCCGCAAGGTTCTGGAGTCCGGTTTCATGCAGTTGATCTTGTGTGATAGCACTAGAGGAAAGGTCACGGTGCTGAATATAGGTGAATGCATCTGTGCCATCGACGACGTATGCGACTAACAAGTCCTTACCAAATGTTGTGAGTACGGGCGAATCGTCGTGCGGCAAAGTAATTATTGGAGAAGTATCCGCAGCTGGAATAGCTACCTTGAGATACGCGATCGCAACCGATGCATTCGGCGGGCCGATATTGTTCTTGCGAAAGGGCCACATATAGATGTCCTGCGACATGACACTAATTCGGACGCTTCGCGACCCAGTCTTGGATCGCTTTGACTTCGGGTTCTGGACGTTCGCGCAGAGCTTCGAGGGCCTTTACCACGGCGACGCAACCGGGGAGAGTCGTCACGCAGGGGATGCCGTTCATGACGGCGGCGGCTCGAATGCGACCTTCGTCGGTGCGTGCCCCTTTGCCACTGGGTGTGTTGAAGACGAGAGCAATCTGCTTATTGGCCATGTAGTCGAGCAAGTTCGGTCGTCCCTCTTGCAGCTTCCGCACGGTCTCGACTTCCAACCCGTGTTCGCGGAAGACGCGCGCCGTTCCGCTGGTGCAAATGATGCGATAGCCGAGTTCCAACAGGCGACGGGCTGACGGAATGATCGCCTCTTTGTGGCGACCGGCCAGGCTCATGAAGACCATGCCCGACGTGGGGAGCTTGTTCCCGGCGGCGATCTGACTTTTGGCGAACGCGATCGGGAAGTCGTTCGCGATCCCCATCACTTCGCCGGTCGATTTCATTTCGGGACCGAGAATGATGTCTACGCCGAGGAACCGGTTGAACGGGAAGACGCTCTCTTTGACCGACGTGTACGACGGGACCACTTCCGTGGTGACACCCTGCTCGGTCAATGAGACTCCCGCCATGATCTTCGCGGCGATCTTGGCGAGTGAGACGTTCGTCGCTTTCGACACGAAGGGCGATGTCCGACTGGCACGTGGATTCACTTCGAGAACGTAGACGACGTACTGGCCGTCATCGTGCTTCACGGCGAATTGAATGTTCATCAGACCGCGAACCTGCAACTCGCGCGAGAGGGCATACGTGGCTTGTTTGATCTCTTCGACCACGTGTTGAGGTAGCGAGTACGGCGGCAATACCGACGCCGAATCGCCTGAGTGAACGCCCGCCTCTTCGATATGTTCCATGACGCCGCCGACCAGCGTCAGTTCGCCGTCAGCGATCGCGTCCACGTCCACTTCGATCGCATCTTCCAGGAACTTGTCGATCAGAACCGGTCGATCGGGTGAAACGTTGATCGCCTCATTCATGTACCGTGTGACGGTCGCTTCGTCGTAGCAAATCTCCATCGCGCGGCCACCGAGAACGAAGCTCGGCCGGATGAGAACCGGATAGCCGATCTCATTGGCGATCAGGCGTGCCCCTTGGGCGTCGGAGGCGGTTCCGTTCGGCGGTTGCCTCAACCCAATCTTGTTGAGGATCAGCTTGAAGCGTTCGCGATCTTCGGCGGCGTCGATCATGTCGGGGCTGGTCCCGATGATCTTCACGCCTGCCGCTTCGAGTCCCCGCGCGAGGTTCAGCGGAGTCTGGCCACCGAACTGCACGATCACACCGTCGGGCTGCATTCGGTCACAAACATTGAGGACATCTTCGGTCGTGAGTGGCTCGAAGAAGAGGATGTCGGACGTGTCGTAGTCGGTGGAGACAGTCTCGGGATTGGAGTTCACCATGATGCTCTCGATCCCCAGTTCGCGCAGAGCGAATGAAGCCTGACAGCAGCAATAGTCGAATTCGATCCCCTGCCCAATGCGGTTGGGACCGCCTCCCAGAATGATGATTCGCTTTTTCGCGCCCTTCGCGGGCGTCTCATCTTCCGATTCATACGTCGAATAGAAATAGGGCGTGTAAGCCTCGAACTCGGCCGCGCACGTATCGACCTGCTTGAAGGTCGCGACGATGCCGAGTCGTTTGCGGTACGCACGCACGTCCATCTCGGAGGAGTCCCACCACCCCGCCAATTGTTGGTCGGAGTACCCGTTTCGCTTGGCCTTCCAGACGAGGGCGGCGGAAGCCGCCTCTAATCTGTGGACCTGACGGATTTCATCCTCAATGGCGAGGAGTTGCTGCAACTGATCGAGGAACCACGGGTCGATGTTGGTCAGCTCAAAAATCTGTTCGATCGACATCCCCGCCTTGAACGCGAACCGGATATAGAAGATGCGGTTCTCGTTCGGCTTCGCCAGCTTGCTGATGATCTCATCGATGTCCGGTTGCTTGGCCGTGCCCCACAAATCCTTCTTGCCGCCACCGAGACCGAAGTGACCGATCTCCAGCCCGCGCAGGGCCTTTTGCAGCGACTCTTTGAACGTGCGACCGATCGCCATCGTTTCGCCGACCGACTTCATCTGCACGGTCAGATCGGGGTTCGCTTCGGGGAACTTCTCGAACGTCCAACGCGGAATCTTCGTCACGACATAGTCGATCGTCGGCTCAAAACAAGCGAGCGTCTCGCGCGTAATGTCGTTCGGAATCTCATCGAGTCGATAGCCGACGGCGAGCTTCGCGGCAATCTTGGCGATGGGGAAACCGGTCGCCTTTGATGCGAGAGCACTCGACCGACTGACGCGCGGATTCATCTCGATCACGACCATACGACCGTCGCGCGGATTGATTGCGAACTGCACGTTCGAGCCGCCCGTTTCGACGCCGATCTCGCGCATGACGGCGATCGTGGCATCGCGCATCCGCTGATACTCTTTATCGGACAGCGTTTGAGCGGGGGCGACGGTGATGGAGTCCCCCGTATGCACGCCCATGGGGTCGAAGTTTTCGATGGCACAGATGATGACGACGTTGTCCGCCGTGTCGCGCATCACCTCCATCTCGTACTCTTTCCAACCGATGATGCTCTCGTCGAGGATCACTTCGCAGACGGGCGACAACTCCAGACCTTTGCGAACTTTGTCCTCGAACTCATCGCGGTTGTAGGCGATGCCACCGCCGACTCCACCCAGCGTGAAGCTGGCGCGAATGATGACCGGCAGACCAATCGCTTCGAGGGCCAGTCGCGCCTCTTCCAAGTTGTGAACGACCCTGCTCTTACAGACCTCCAGCCCGATCTTGACCATCGCCTGCTTGAAAGAGTCGCGACCTTCCGCCTTCTGAATGACATCGACCTTGGCCCCGATCATTTCGACGCCGAACTTTTCGAGGACGCCGTGACGAGCGAGGTCCATGCCGATGTTCAGGCCGGTCTGACCACCGAGCGTCGGCAAGACCGCATCGGGCCGTTCGACCTCAATGATCTTCGCCACGTACTCCCACGTGATCGGTTCGATGTACGTCCGATCCGCCATCTCGGGGTCGGTCATGATGGTGGCGGGGTTGGAATTGACCAACACCACCTCATAGCCTTCCTCGCGGAGAGCCTTGCAGGCTTGAACGCCGGAGTAATCAAACTCACAAGCTTGGCCAATGACAATGGGGCCGGAACCGATGATCAGAATCTTGCGGATGTCGTCGCGACGAGGCACGGCGGCGGTCCTTGAAGTGAGGGCAGGTGGGACGGATCAACAGCCTCTGCTCCCTGCCGAGACGCGATCCGCGCGAAACCGCCCAAGGCTAACAACTGCCGCGCGAGATTCAAGGAAGCAGCGGT
>JAYTXB010000772.1:0-2754 GCA_043743205.1 Schlesneria sp. | reverse complement strand
AATGGACTGTACCGGTTGTACAGCGACATCTAAGCCGTTGGCGAGTCACTACTTGCCATTTTTCGTGGACGAAGACCGATGCACACGGAATGACTCATTCAAGAGGACCATTCCGGCCGAAAGCTTGATGTACTTTGGTGAGGAGCGCAGTCTGGAGGCGAAGCCAACTTTCGTCTCGTCGCGCTGAATCAGCCAGACATCCAGGGAGGGATTTGATGAAACGCCACTCGTTCTTGTTTGGGGCCTGCACAAAGTTCGCAGCCTGCACTGTGGTTCTCTCGGCATTCATGCTGCCGACCGCGCGAGCGGATGAGGAGTTCACGGACCCGTTCGCGGCGGAACTTTCTGCGCCGCCAACGCTCTCGTTGGAACAGTCTGAACCGGTCGAGGCGAGCGCCGAAACTTTCGTGGTTCCGTCGTTGTACGCGCCGCCGCAGGTTCCCGCTCGCCCCGCCATTCTGCAACAAAGCGGCATGATGCAGGTGCCTGCTCCGCAACCGATTGATGCGGGCGGGGGAATGATGGCTCCACAGGGACCGCAGCAGCAGTCGGGCTATGTCCGCTTGGGTGCTCCGCTCTATCCGTCTCCGAGGCCGAACATCCCGATCTGGTCCGGTTCGACCATGATTACCAATCAGGCGTTCGCGCCTCACGAAATGCTTTATCCCCACACATACAAAGCGATCTATCCCCCGTTCTATCACAAGGTCAAAGGGGGCTGGATTGTGACACCGTTCGGCGTGCGATCGCACGAGCGTTGGGAGCTTCAAGGGACACAGGTTCAGGTCAAGTATCGTTCTCACCAGCCAGGTTGGTTCCATTGAGTGCGCGTCGTAGCAGTTACCTGACGAGACGGTTCAACGAATTCGATCTGAATCAACGATCTTCGACTGAAGGTGTTTCCATGCGTGGCTTGTCCAGTCAGCGATCATCTGCGAAGCGAATCGGAATGGTGGTGATGCTCCTCGTCACCGGATGGGTGCTGACTGCCAGCGAACTCTATTCGGCCGAGCCGAGCGCACGACTACCAGTCCAAATGGTGGGGCGCGTCCAACGAAGTTCATTCGGAGTTGTTCCAAACAACGATGCTCAGATGGTCTGCGAACACGAGGACTGGCGCACGAAACAATGGGACGAAAGTCGTTGGGGCGGACGATTGCACGCGCGTTCGCAAGCCTACAGCAATGAGAAGGAAGCGTGGCATCTGTACATCCGAGGTGTCGGGCCAGCGATTCATGAACGGCCGGTCGCACGACCGTACTGGTGAAGTTCAGGGTGGGATACGAACGACGGAACCACGAACTCTCCGCGAGGGACATCCCTCGGTGAGCGAGATGTCGCGACGAAGACGATAACCGCCGCCAACCGGCGCGAAGGGAAGGATCAAAGAGATGAAACCGCTATTTCAGATCATCGTTCGTGCGTCGGTCGCAGCCGGTCTGAGCTTGCTCACGTGTGCCCACGTGAGCGCTCAGGACGAAGCCGAAGGGATCGTTCGCATCAGCAAGCCGAAGACCGTCGCGGTCTCGGGACAGCAAGTCAGTCCGGCTTCGTTCGGACATCATGGGGCTGCGATGCAGGGGAACTGCAACGCTCAAGCCACAGGTGGAAGTTGCCAGTCCGGGAATGGCCAATGCCAGTCGATGTATCGCGATGACTGGCGGACCGCCGACTGGAACGGGGGCTACGAAGGCTCGGGGCTGCACCAGCGCACACAGGCGCACAGCTTGGCGATGGAGCAGCGCTGGTGCGATCGCTCCGGTCATCAACCGGGCATGTACTATCACGACGAATCTGGCCAGGCGATGGTCGATTACTTCCGCTGCAAGTTCAAATACTTCATCCCGACCGGTGGCGGTGGAGCGGGAGTTCCGTGGGTCGGCAAGTACGGTCGCGTCTACCCGCAAGACCCGTATTACTTTGACCAACGTGATGGCCAGACGTGGGCGGCTCAGGGTTACGGCGCTCCGATGGCTGTGCCACTCGCGCCGGTCGTCGGTCACTCCTACAACTATGGTTGGGGAATCCCTTCCAGCCGACTGACCCCCATTTCTCACCCGGCCTATTGATGGCCCGACGAAGGCTTTTTGACTCAACACCTTTCCGGCAGCACGACGGACGTGACCCGGATACTCCTACACGCGATGGCGGACATTCGCTGGTGATCTGAAGGAACAGACGCATGAACTCCTTGAAACTGAACTGGCTGGCGGCGATCACAATGCTGGCGGTCCCGGCCGTGGTTCCGATGGCTCACGCTCAAGATGCGAATGCGCCGGGCATCGTCCGCATCTCGGACAGCAAGCCGCGCTTGGCGACTCAGCCCGCTTCGTTCCACGGTCACCGACCAGCGGCGGTGTACGGTGACGGAGGGAGCTGTCCCACAGGCGAATGCCAACACGGGAACTGCCAGCATTGTCAGTCCGGTCATGGATGTTTCGGCGAACGTTACTGCGGCAAGAACTCGCCCGATCACGGCTATTCTCCACCGGCAAAGTACCCGCTGCACCGACGCGGCGTGCAGTACACGAACAACTTCCCGAACCAATGGTACGGACTCCCCGGTAGCCAATTGGCGGGAGGCTCGCCGATGGTTTATCAAGCCACGGATACGACTCAGCTTGGTTACTACTACCAGCACGTTCCGTACTGGCAGCCGAATAGCAACATGGTGCCGCAGCGACCGGTCCCTGCGCAGTGGAACATTGTCGCCCCTCCTTACAACCTGAACCTGTTTGCCCATCAAGGGGGCGT
>JAYTXB010000771.1:0-9339 GCA_043743205.1 Schlesneria sp. | reverse complement strand
TTCTTCGCCTAGAAGTCCGGGGCCTCACGGCACCCGGCTCACCAAACTCCGACAGTGATTTCTGCGCCAGTCCTTACCGCTCGGAGAATCAAACAACGGGGCGGATGTCCTCAGCTCCGCAAGATTCTCCTCTCGAATAGACGACACCGAAACCCACGTGACTCTTCTTCCTACCAACGACTTCTGCCAAATCCTTCTCACTGAAAGTCCCTCATGACGGCAGCTATTCCACTCCGCATTCTTGTGATTGGCGCTCATCCCGATGACTGCGAAATGAAAGCGGGAGGGATCACTGCGATGTATCGCGCGGCGGGACATCACGTGAAGTTCGTCAGTGTGACGAACGGCGAAGCGGGGCATCAGTCGCGGCCGCCCGTCGAGTTGGCGGCGCTCAGACTCGCCGAGACTCAAGCCGTCGCGAAGCTGATGGGGATTGAGTACGAGGTCATGCACAATCGTGACGGTCGGTTGCAGCCGACGGTGGAAGCTCGCTTCGCGTTGATCGGACTCATCCGACGCTATCGCCCCGATTTGATTCTGACTCACCGTCCCAACGACTATCACCCCGATCACCGCGCCACCTCGACCCTCGTCTGCGACGCGGCCTACATGGTGATCGTGCCGCACATTGTTCCCGACGTGCCCGCGCTGCGAGTGAACCCGGTCATCGCCTACTTGTCGGATCATTTCCAACGCCCGACGCCGTTCGCGCCGACCATTGTGATCGACGTGGAACCGGTCCTCGACAGCATCCTCGACCAGATGTCCTGCCACCGTTGCCAGTTCTTCGAGTGGTTGCCGTACACGCTCTGTCAGGAGGAGTCATTGCCCACCGATCCCGCCGCGCAGCGCGAGTACCTCCAGCAGTTCTATCGCGGCTTCAACGGCCCACTCGCCGACCGTTACCGAGACCTCGTGATTCAAACCTACGGTGAGGAACGAGGCCGCAAGGTCCGTTACATCGAAGCGTTCGAGCCGTGCGAATACGGCTCGCCGCTCACCGCAGCCAATCAAAAGCGGCTCTTCCCGATGCTGCCGTGAAGGCGACTTCTGAAGCGTTGTTTTCCGAGCGGTGGACGTGAGTCCTGTGGCATCTTTCGATGTCACCGTCCCTCAACGAGGAACCGGAGGACTCACGTCCACCGCTCGGATAAACTCGGTTCGACTGTCCGTTCAGAGAAGGCCAAGATCAGAACCGACCGATCTCTCCCCGACTTCCTTGATGCACTGCGAGACAGTCTTCATCCTATGCCGCTGCTCGGCCAGCCGCTGAGCCACTGAGGCCCTCGCTGACGCTGCGGGTTACAGGATCACCGCCATCCAGCGGGTTCTCAAATACGAGTCCCGCATCTCTCTCATTCCCAAAGGCATTTGAAAAATGGTCGAAGTCTGTCCGATGCGTGGTTGGCGTTATGACGTGTCTCAAGTGGGCGACCTGTCGGACGTGATCACGCCACCGTATGACGTGATCGACGAACACCAGCAGAACGAGTTGTTCAAGAAGCATCCGTGCAACTTCATTCGGTTGGAACTGAACCGCGAAGAGCCGGGTGATGCGTCGCCCGATGCCAAGTACGAGCGAGCCGCCGCGTTCCTCAAGCACTGGAAGATCGATGGCATCCTGCGGCAAGAGAACGAAGACGTGTTGTATGTCTACTCGCAGGAGTTCGTGTGGGAGGGCCAGACGTTTATTCGCGGCGGGTTTATGGCGCGTGTGCGACTGGAGGAATTCGGCACGGGGAACGTCTTCCCGCACGAACAAACTCTTTCGGGACCGAAGCTCGACCGACTGATGCTGATCCGCGCGACCAATACCAATCTCTCGCCGATCTTCGGTCTCTACCCTGACGAATCGGCCAATGTGCAGCAGGCGCTGGACGATGCCTGTCTCGCGCTGACACCTTCGGTCGCGACTGACCATCTCGGTGTGATTCATCGTCTGTGGGTGATCAAAAATCACAACGTGATTGGCCAAGTCCAGGCAGGACTGCAAGACAAACCTGTCTTCATTGCGGACGGGCATCATCGGTACGAAACGGCTCTTAACTATCGCCGTGAATTGCAAGCGGCAGGCAAGCTGGCCAACGACATGGCGGGACCGAACTTCGTGATGATGATGTTCGTCGGGATGCAGGATCCCGGCTTGCAGATTCTTCCGACGCACCGGCTGGTCTCGGGCTTGCCCGACATCACCGCCGATCAATTGCAGAGTTGCTTGGAGAAGTGCTGCGACGTTCAACGCATCGGTACGGGTGACGCGGCGGCCAAAGAAACGTGGGAGTTGATCGAGGCCGATGGTGGTCAGAGCGTCTTCGGTTTTGGAACCGCCTCCGACAACACGTGGCTGTTGGCGCGAGTCACCGATGCCAGTGCGATGGCGACGCTCGCGGCCGATCACAGCGAAGCCTGGCGTTCGCTCGGAGTCAGCCTGCTGCACAAGTTGTTGCTCGATGAACTGATCTTCAAGCAGTTCGGTGGCCAGCCGAAATTCCAGTACGTCCATCGCTTGGATGAGACGACTGCGGCGCTCAACGCGAAGTCACATCAACTCGGTTGCCTCGTCGCCCCCGCCACGATCGACCACGTGCGCGAAATCGCCGCCGGTCGCGAGACGATGCCTCCTAAGAGCACGTACTTCTATCCGAAACTGCTGTCGGGTTTGGTCGTCAACACGCTGACGTGATGGTGACCGGTACTCAGAAGCGAAGTCCAGTGGGGTGTGTGGAGTCCTCGGAACACACCGTTGGTCGCTACAAAAAGCAGGTGCGTTTTGAAGGCTCCACGCACCCTATGCTGTGACGACGATGATCTTGGAAACTTGTTTTATTCTTGTTCCGCGCCGCGATCACTCCAGCCTTGACCGTGCAAAACCAGTCGTGCCAGCACGACGCCGACGAGATACACGATTGCTCCGGCCCAGATCACATCCGAAAGGAAGTGCCCACCCTGCGCGATGCGGATCGCGCCCATGGCCAGTCCGTAGGCTGTCCCGCCAGCGAAGAATCCCAGCGACAGACACCGCCGCCGATGGGCGAAGATAAATCCAGGGGCCATCCAATAGAACGCCATTGAGGCATGCCCCGACGGGAAGGACGAGTTCGGTTTCAACTGGTGTGTCGCCACGCCAACCGGTGTGAAGTTGCGGTCGCCACCGAATTGCTGGCACTCCGACGGGCGCGGCCGTCCCCACATCGACTTCAATCCGGAGTTAATAATCAGGCCCGGCCCAATGACGAGGAGCAGTGCGAGGAACAGACACGCGCGACGAATGTCGTGCGACTCTGACCAGACTCCACGCGGCAACACTCCGCGCCCGAAGATCGCCACGAAAGCGGCCGCGATCCCGGCGAAGACTCCCGGCAACGGTCCATAACGATAGACGAACTTCAGCAACGAGTTTGATGCAAACATCCACGTGCCCGCGTCGCGATCGAACATGGCCTCGGCCACTCGCAGGTCAGAGTTCGTCGCGAGAATGGCCACCGTGATCGCCAGTGCCGCACAGAGCGGCCAGACAAACGGCCAGTCACTGCGGAACCGATGGCCTGACGTGACCGACGAACTCGTCGTGACGTGCTGTTCTGGCCGCAGACACTCGTCTGGCTCGGGCTCCTCGATCAAACAACGCGCATCGTTTATCGAGTTCGAGTTCCAATCCGACTCGTCCGCCTGCGTCGCGTTGCCATAGCTCGCCGTCAGGAAGGATGCGGTTGCCATCGTGGAGTTCGTTTCATTGAAAAGGAGATTCAGACCATCAGGTCGCGTGCGAATCGTTTGCTTCTGATTTCACGGCTCGCGCGGGCCAAGCGCGCAATGAGATTCCACGCCACACGCCGAACGTGCGTGTCCGCTGTGGCCCCAGGGGAATGGAGATCGTGCCGCGACTTTCGATCGCGTCGAACGCCGCCGCAAACCGAGCGGGCACATCCACTCGATTGGGTGTCAGAATCAAGGCGTCTCGTCCCTCAAATCCTTGCGGACCCTCCCAGACATCGTGCTGCGAGAGGGGCTGCGGATGGGAGTTCCACAGATAGACGCGCGGGCGTCTGGTGAGATAGAACGCGAGTTCACTGACGGGACCTCGTTCCGTAGTGGCCACGATCAGCGTGTTGTTTGGCGCAGGGAATTCACTCAATTTGCGATCGACTTCTGCACTCAGCGTTCTCCAACCACGCAGCCGCACGGTTGGATCGAGTCGCGTGCCTGCCAACGGAGTCGCCGCGACGATGATCGGGGCGAGTACCACCAGCAGCGAACAGGACGCCCCGATCACGATCGCTGTTGGAAACCACCGTCGTAGACGATCGAACCCGATCGCAGGCGACTCGCGTTGGCTTACCCACGCGGCTACCAGAATGAGACTCGTCAAATGAAACGCGGCGGGCCAGTTGGGCTGCACATGTTGGAGCAGACTCAATCCTCCCACGGCCAGCATTGGCAGTCCGCCGAGGCAGATGAGAAACAACTCGCGACGAGGCAGTGAAGAAAACTTCCACAACAAACGACCAACGACACAGAGCATCATCGAACACAACATCGGCGACAAAATGCCGAACTGCGTGGCCCAGAATTCGAGGCTCAGCAACACATGCCCGATGACCGACTGCGCCTCGCCTCCAAAGTGTTCGCGCGTGTGCTGAATCGTGATCCAGTCGTGCTGTGAGTTCCACCAGACGACAGGTGTGAGAAATGCCAAGCTCGCCAACACCCAAATCCAAACGGCCGGTGATTTGAGCCGCTGTCGATCCGACGGACTGGCCGCGAGAAACAGTAACACCAACGGAAACACTCCGAGCATCGTCTGCTTGGCGAGCAACCCGAATCCCGTTGAGACAATCGCCGCAAACAGCCAACGCTTTTGTGGTCGCTCGGTTTCCAACAGCCTCCAAACGCAACAGACCGCACACGACCACGCACATAGAAACGGAGCATCGATCGTCATGAGCAGACTCATCACGGTCAGGCCCGGTGTCGCGATCGCGATGACAACTGCCCGCAGTCCCGTGGCCGGATCGTACAAGCGCCGGGTGAGTTCATAGACCGCCCACAACCCGAGTGTGCCGAGACACGCCGCAGGAAAACGAATCGCCAGCTCCGTGTTGCCGGCGACGCTCGTGGCGAGCGCTATCAACCACGCAATCATGGGAGGCTTGCTGTAGTAACCCCAGTCCAACTGCCGCGACCAATCCCAGTAGTAGGCTTCGTCGGGAACCAGTTCCAACGGACAGAGGGCAATGAACAACACGCGCGCCAAGAAGAGCGCACCGAGTCCGAGCCACACCGTGCGACGCGATGCAGTCCACTCGGGCAATGTGCGTGCGTCGGCCGAGTCGGCAGGCGCGGTCGCACTCGAAGTGTTGTCGCTGACGTTCATCGCTGCGGCCTCACGATTGGCTGCTCCAGTGGTTGCGCCGGAAGAAGTTGCGAGCGCGAAGTCCACACTCGTATCGCTGCCAAACAATCAAACTCCCAGTCATGTCCGAATCGCTCCCGTCAGCCAAGCAGCCGCAGTTCCGCCGAACAAAACGGGCATCCAAGCGGCCACGTCGGCAGGCACGACTTGGTTTACTCCCAGAATTTGGCAGGCCTGAATCAGTCCAAACAGCAGCGACAGCGTCAAACCGCACAGCGCGGAGTCGGCGACGACGCCGGGGCTTTCCCGGCGCACCATGAGCGGGATCGCGATCAACACGGCAATGATGTTCAGAATCGGTTGCACGAGTCGCGAATGGAGATGCAGCACGAGGCGATGCACGAGTTCGAGTCCCATCGCCGGCGAACGAATGCGTCCGATCAACTCGGGAATCGAGAGGACCGCGAAGTTGGAGTTCCGTTTGAACAACTGATCGCAGGCGACCGAACTGACCACGAACGCGTGCCGCCCTCCTGTCTTCAACAGCACGACCTCGCGCCCACGACTGGTCAAGCGTTGCTCGATGACCATCGGTGGCGGACGGACATCGCGTAGCAACCAGCCAGCCGGACGAGTCCCCAGCGCTGGATGAAACTTCGCCTCAGTCGCTTCCAAAATTGTGATGTCACTGACCAGTGAAGGTGCAGGCAATACGAACACGGCCTGATCTAAGACACGTTCCGCCAGCCGCACCGACTGACCATCGATCGAAATATGAGACGAATGGTCCGTGAACGACTCGACTTGATGCTTCGTTGATTCGGGTTCCCCGCGCTTCTCGAACGCCGCATGAGCGATCTGCGGAATGACGAATTCTTGGTTAAGTGCGAAGACCACATTGAACGCCGCACTGACCAGGATCAGCGGCGCGAGGATGCGGTACATCGGAATGCCTGCCGCCAACAGCGTGTGTAGCTCGCCCGTTCGTTGCAGCAGCACCAACACCACCATGACCGAAATCACTCCGAGCGTTGGTCCGGCCATGTCGAGGAAAAAGATCGACTGAAAGACATAGCAGCGTCCGATCGTCCAGAGCAGTAACTGCACTCCGCGATCGTCGTTTCGTACCAGAAAGTCGTCGATGTTCTCGAACAAGTCGATGACGACGAACAAGCCCAGCGTGGAGGCGAGACAGACCGCGAACACGTATACGAAACTACGCAACAAATAGCGGTCGTAAGTCATGTCGCCGATGGGCCTCAACTAACGTGCAACCTGACCCTCATCCATGAAAGCCCCGGCGCACGGCGAGGGATTACAGAACAAATCCAAAAACCGGTCAAGCGGACTCGCTGAACGTGCACGACCTGATTAGGAATTGGGTCGCAATCAGGCGACCTGTTGAAAAATGCAGGGCGAGGCAATGGCGGACGTGATCGCTCCCGATCTCAACCCGGCCATTTTTTCCTGCCGGCCATTTTTTACCGCCCTGCTGTCTCGCGCGCCCGATTTCTCACGCCAAGATCGGCAGCAGCAGCGACGAGCCACGTTGCTGTTCGAGCGTGACGATCTGGCCGATCATGGTTGTCGGAGTCACGTCGTCGATCTGAATCTTCGCCAGCGAACCAGCCAAACGCGGGTTGCCATTGAAGACGACGATTCGATCGCACGAGGTCCGTCCCGTCAGTTGAACGGGCCCCGTTGAAGCAGACGTATCGCCGCGTTTGATCTCGCTCTTGCTCAACCCCTCGACCAGCACTTCGACTTCCGCGCCAATGAAGGCTGCGTTGTCCTCGGCGCTGATCTGGTTTTGCAGTGCGAGCATCTCGGCGTTGCGTTGCCGCTTCACCGCTTCGGGGATGTCGTCGGCGTGCAGTTCAAACGCCTTCGTACCGGGACGCGGGCTGTATTTGAAGATGAAGCTGTTCTTGAACCGGCACTCGCGGATCAGATCGAGGCTCTTCTGATGAGCCTCTTCAGTCTCACCGCAGAAGCCGACGATGAAGTCGCTCGACACCGCCGCCTTCGGCAGCGTCGTTCGGATGCGACCGAACATCTCGCGATAGTCTTCGACCGTGTAGCCGCGCTTCATCCGTTTGAGCATCTCGTTGCAACCCGACTGCGCGGGGACGTGCAGGTACTGGGCACATTTGGGGAGATCGCGCACGGCGCAGAGCAGATCATCCGACATGTCCTTGGGAAAGTTGGTGACGAACTTCAATCGCAGGATGCCGTCCACATCGTGAATGTGTTCGAGCAGGTCTGACAACCGAAACAGGCGTCCGTCCTGAGTGTGCTTGTAGCTGTTGACCGTCTGGCCCAGCAGTGTCACTTCTTTGACGCCCTGATCGGCGAGAATTTTTACTTCGTGCAGGATGTCTCGCGGCGGACGGCTCTGCTCGGGACCGCGCGTCATCGGGACGACGCAGTACGTGCAGAATTTGTCGCAACCGATGACGATCCGAACAAAGGCTTGGTGCGGGCTGGGACGCATCTCGGGTTCGCGCAGCGGGTCGTAGCTTTGGAAGCTATCGCTGACTGCAGCGCGGCCCCCTTCCTTGCGATCCAGACTCACGGCGAGCGACCGTTCACGCCGTTCGCGTGCAGCGTCGATCAGCTTGGGAACCTCAGCCAGTTGCCCCGTCCCGACGACCAAATCGACATGCGGCGCACGCTGAAAGACCAACTCCTGATCCTTCTGTGCCATGCAGCCGAGAACTCCGATCACCTGATTCGGGCGTGCCTGCTTACTGAACTTGAGCCGCCCCAAGGCTGAGTAAATTTTGTGCTCGGCATGTTCGCGTACGCTGCATGTGTTGAACAGAATCGTGTCCGCCTCGCGCGGATCGTCCGTCAGCGAGTAGCCTTGTTTCCGCAAGGCACCCACGACAAGTTCGCTGTCCAGCATGTTCATCTGACAGCCAACCGTCTCGATGAAAAGCTTGCCGTTGTGCGAGTCCGCAGCAGGCGACGAAGCCTCGACGTGAGACAGACTCGTTGGCTCGGTGACAGTCGATTCGGTCGCGATCGTGGCGGAAGTTATGGTCATGATGCTGATAGACGGTCTGATTAGAGTTGTGTACGTCCCACTTCAATCGGCCTGTTTTAGCCCTTGATTGAGGGGGTGGAGCATAACAGACGTGTCCGAGGGTGTGAACCGCTCGATTGCGTGGAGGTAGGCTTGTCAGGCAAGCGAAATTTCATGTGAATTTTGTGAGCGCTATCGCGATCATTATGCGAGGTGGCTCGCCCCCTCGCGAGATTCCAAGATTGACCAAGCATCTCGTCAATCCTCTGCTGCTCTTGCTTTGCAGCCTCAAGAAATCGCCGTGACTGGACATCCTCACCAACAATCTTTGCAGCTTCCACTGCAACCCGCATGATTTCCAAGGACGATGATTTCAATTGTTGTTCATGATCGCAGGCCCATTTGAATGCCTCGCGTGATGTCAACGGGCAGGCATTTTTCTTTGCGATATCGAACGCGGATTTCACCATCGCACGACCGAGACCAACGCATTGCCAGCCCTCAATTTGCTCAAGCAATGAACTGTGCTCCATTATGACTTGCCATGCTTGAAGTGGCTGGTGGTCTTCCAGGTACAGCCTAGTGAGGGTCTGAGCTTCAGAAACTGTATCCCACGTTTTCTCAGTACTTCTAAGAATACCAAGCTGCTTTTTGATGGCGTTTTTGAAGTCACCAATTGCTTCTCGCAAGGTATCGAAGTGAGGATGGCGACAAGTTCGGCTGACGATTTTCCAATTCATCGAGCAGCCGTCGGCCCTCGCTAAAGCACTGAAACGCGATCGCTCGATCAATCCACAACTGTAACGGTTCGTCTTCGATTCGACCGGGATGATTCCGTTTACCTTGTTCCTTCCATTCGCTTAGAGGCTATCCGGAAAATAATGAGCTATTTCGTAAGGTTTTATGCGGCTGCGGTTTTGTAGTGGAAAGTGGGTTTGGTTGTGGGGGCGAGGGATCG
>JAYTXB010000770.1:0-4436 GCA_043743205.1 Schlesneria sp. | reverse complement strand
GACACTCAAACGCAACTTGCCCATCGGCCCCTCGGAAACGTCACCAATGTGACATTTCTATCTTGGACACGATGTGACATCTCTAAATTGGTCTGACAGGCCAACAGGCTCGGCACGGGAAGTCTTTGTCGGCGATCGTCAAACCTCTCACATCTCGCCGCGTGAGGTATCGATCAATTCCGACCGTTCGCTGAGGCGCCGGCTGGGTTGCGTCAAGACAACGACAACACTGCGGTTCAAGGCGGAAGCGGAGGCCGCCGCGCAGCTCGATCATCCGCACATCGTCCCGATCTACGAAGTCGGCGAGCACGACGGTCGGCAATACTTCACGATGAAGCTCATCGACGGTTCGTCGCTGTCGAAAGTCCCGCGCGGTTCGGTGCGAGACGAAGTCGCGCGACTGAAACTGATCGCCGATGCCGTGCAGTACGCGCATCAGCACGGCATCCTGCATCGCGACTTGAAGCCGGGCAACATTCTGGTCGATCGCGACGGCGTGCCGTACGTCATCGACTTCGGTCTCGCCAAACGCCTGACCGACACCGACCTCTCGCTGACCGAGACCAACCAACTGATCGGCACGCCGCTGCTCTTTATCGAACGACAACTTTCGCGAACACGAGACTTGGAGAATGAAGGTGTCGAAGCAGTTGGTTGACAACACGGCCGAATACCGGCATCGGATTTGTCGGGCGATTGACTTTATCAATGCTCATCTTGCCGAGGGGCCGTCGGTGGCTGAGGTCGCGCGGGCGGCTCCGTTCTCTTCTTTTCACTTTCAGCGGTTGTTTCGAGCCATCATTGGGGAGACAGTGGCTGAGTTTACTCGGCGGTTGCGGTTGGAGACGGCGGCTCGGCATCTGCGGCATCGGCGCGAAGGAGACATCACCGCGCTGGCCTTTGAGTTGGGATTTTCCAGTTCGCAGAACTTCGCCAAAGCTTTCAAGAAGCACTTTGGAGTCTCGCCGTCTCAATATCGTGAGCAAGTTCTCGATGATGTCGAACGTGATTCCGTGACTTCATCCATTGGCGAATGCGGGCCTGAGCAGGTGACGCTGCCGACGAGTTCGGTTCGCGCGACTTCGGCCGAGTTGTCGGTCGCTGTTCGCAGCCTGCCGGGTTATCGAGTTGCCTATCGGCGTCACTTCGGTTCGTACAGCGATCCGGGAGTTCAAGCGGCGTTTGATGAGCTTGTCCGTTGGGCCAAACCGCGCGGGCTTGATCTCTTGGAACGCTATCTCGGAATCCCGTGGGATGACGCAGACGTGACCGATGACGACAAGTGTCGGTTCGACGCGTGCCTGATCGTTCCCGGCGACGTGCGATCGGAAGGAAGCCTCAAATTTCAGTTGATTCCGCAGGCCCGTTACGCCGTCCATCGATGCGAGGTCGTCGCGAACGACTTCGATCTGCCGTGGACTCGGCTGATGCGAGACTGGCTGCCGGGCAGCGGCTTTCAACCGGCAGATGGGCCGCAGTTTGAGAGATACCTCAACGACGGCAGCTACGACCCGGCAGGACGCTGGAAGATGGAGATTTATCTGCCGGTCAAACCGCTTTGAGTTTGCCGTATCAAACACGTCGAGAATCGCACAAATGGAAACAGGCATCGCACGATTGGAAACGCCTCGGTCTTCAAAGGCTCCTAAGATTCGCCCCGTGCTGATGCAGCACACTGACAAACCAAAGCGTCTTTTCAACGGAGAACATCATGCGACAAGTTTCCAACTCTCAAGTCAGTTCAAACGCACTGCGAACTTTCGTCGTGTTCGCTCTGTTGGCGGTGACCTCGCAGACGGACGCTCAGACGATTCGAGGCTACATGCCGGATGAGGCGGCTCTTCACGAGGGGACTTGGCTGCAATGGCCTCATCATTACACGTATGGGGCGACCTATCGAAACCGGCTCGATTCGACTTGGGTCGCGATGACGAAGGCGCTGGTCCAAAGCGAACGAGTTCACATCATCGCGTACAACTCGACCGAGAAGACTCGCATCACCAGCCTGTTGACGGTCGCGAAGGTTCCACTGACGAACGTCAACTTCCTGCTGCGACAAACGGACGATACGTGGGTACGAGACAACGGCCCGATCTTCGTCTACGACAGCAGCAACAATCTCAAGATCACGGACTGGGGCTTCAACGGCTGGGGCTTCGATACGCCGTATGCCAAGGACAACACCGTGCCGTTGGGTGTGGCCAGTTCGCTCGGTCTGGCTCGGATCGATCTGAACACCACGGTGTTGGAAGGGGGCGCGTTCGAGGTGGATGGCGATGGAGTGTTGATGGCAACTCGCAGTTCGATCTTGGAACCCAATCGCAATCCGGGCGTCACTCAGGCTCAGTTGCAGACCGTGCTGACCACGAACTTGGGTGTCACGAAGTTCATTTGGCTCGACGGATTCCCCGGCGGTCAGGACGACACCACCGACACGCACATTGACGGCTTTGCGAAGTTCGGCCCATTGGGCACGATAGTCACCATGAGCAACGCCGACCTGAGTTATTGGGGACTGTCTACTTCAGACATCAACACACTGAATCGCGTCACCGATATCACGAACGCACCGTATTCGTTCGTGCGACTGCCACTGACGGCGCGCAATGTGGTCACGACGTATGGGATGAATCTCGGCTACAAAGGTTCTTATGTGAACTATTACGTCGCCAACACGGTCGTGCTGGTTCCCACGTACAACGACCCCAACGACGCCGTGGCCAAGACCGCTTTGCAGAAACTCTATCCGGGACGCACGGTGATCGGTATTGATGTCCGCAACCTCTACGCCCAAGGCGGCATGGTTCATTGCGTGACTCAACAGCAGCCAGTGGCGGTGGATTGAATCAGGCTCGCACGCGCCGAGTGGGGCGCGACGCGCTATACCTTGAGCGGGCACCAGTGAGACATTGGCCTCGTTTAACCGCGTGGGCAACGCCCCGCGCGTCGATCGAAGAAACAGGTTCGAGCGTCACTCACGCGCGGGGCGTTGCCCACGCGGTTAAACAGCTCACGTTCGTCCGCGCGACGCACGACAAACGACTCACACCGAGATCGCCGTTCATTCCAGTCCATCAGGAGAGCAACTTGAACCGCAGACGTTTTTTCAGTCAGTCCGGTGCCGCCATTGCGGCGATGGCGGTCACCAACAAACTGCCCGCCGCCGATGAGACTCGAATGGACAAGATGCCCGATTACAAATCGACCGGCGTGAAGCTGTTGACCGACTCCAATCCGGCCGACGACGGCTTCCACTTTCCCGCCGAGTGGGAGCCGCACGAGTACACGATCATGGTGCCGCCACCGCCACAGAACTGGAACGGCTACGGCATTCCGTTGGAGGACGTGCGCGGGCAATGGGCCGATGTCGCGAACAAACTCAGTCAGTTCGAGCGAGTCGTGATGGTCGTTCGTCCCGAGGACAAGCGGCTCGCACGGGAGATACTCAACCGTCAGATCGAACTCATCGAGTTCCCCGTCAATGATGGTTGGTCGCGCGATACCGGGCCGATGTTCCTCGTCAACGGCAAGGGGGAACGGCGAGTCGCGGGCTTCACGTTCAACGGATGGGGAGCCAAGTTCCCGCCATTCAGTGACGACGCGATGCTGAAGGCGCGACTCTGCAAACACCTCAACGTGCCGATGTACCCGATCGACCTTGTGCTCGAAGGAGGTGCGGTGGCGTTCGATGGTGAAGGAACCGTGCTGACAACCGAGCAATGCCTGCTCAACAAGAACCGCAACTCGGCCAGCGACCGCGCGAAGATTGAGACGCTATTGAACCAATCACTTGGCACGAAGCAGGTCATCTGGCTCGGCAAGGGGTTGGAACCGGACCCGGTCACGGACGGACACATCGACGGCATCGCCGCCTTCATCAAACCGGGCGTCGTTCTGTTGCACACCACCGACGATCGCAGCGACCGCAACTTCGCGATCTGTCAGGACGTGAAACGCCGCCTGAAAGAGACCACCGATGCGAAGGGGCGCAAGCTGGAGGTCATCGACCTGCCACTCGATTCCGAGCTGTCTCACATGAACTTCTACATCGCGAACGGCTGCGTTCTCGTCCCGATCGCGGGTCGGCGTGACGAGGACTCGCGCCCGATGTCGATCCTGCGCGAAGTCTTCCCCAACCGCAAAGTGATTGGCCTCGACGGCACCGTCCTCGGTGAAGGGGGCGGCGGCATCCACTGCATCACGCAGCAAGTGCCAAAGGTTTGAGGTAGCCGATGCCTGCCTTGGAGAGGAACCACCCCTTCAATTGAGAAACGCTCCCACCGTCATGGCGATGCCGAGTCCTTGAATGGGATCGCGAGTTCCATCGCACGTCTTCTGTGAGAGGCTATCCGGAAAATAATGAGCTATTTCGTAAGGTTTTATGCGGCTGCGGTTTTGTAGTGGAAAGTGGGTTTGGTTGTGGGGGCGAGGGATCG